>CAJQPO010000023.1 GCA_905480225.1 uncultured Flavobacteriales bacterium
ATTTCCGACCAAGTAGAATTAACAAAATTATTGGGAAAAAAAATCCGTTTCAATGGATACAAATCCAACTATAATGTGCTTTTTACAATTACTAAATAAATACCCAACAGTAGAAAAAAATCTAAACAACCTCTTTTTAGGATTATCGATAGGAATAATGTTAAATTTATAACCGAATTTATAACCGAATTTATAACCGAATTTATAGTAACAGGGCCACCATGTTCTACATTAAAAATACGGTTTCTTGGAATCCAATGCTAGAAGATTTTTTATGTAAATCATCAACCAACAATTTGTAAATTGTGCTAAAATTAGCAATCATCACAGATTGAAGGGGCGACATTTTAGAAGTAATTTATGGATCGGATTGATGTATTAGAAGATAAAAGTGAAAGGCTTGAGTTGTTTAGTAAGGAACTATTAGCTGAAACAAACGACACCGAACTTCAAGAAATTGTAAAAAAAGCTGCAGCTGAGCTCAACAGCCCTATCGCGCTAGTCAGCCTAGTTCTAGACCAAGTACAGTTTTTTAAAGCTCACATTGGATTACCTCCTGTTCTTGCCTCGTCACGAGGAACACATAGGGATGTATCATTTTGTCAATTTGTAGTTCGTGATGGGGAGACTTTTGAAGTTACAGATGCTGCTAATGATCCGAGAATTCCTCAACATGTGGTAAAAGAATACAACATACAAGCCTATTTAGGTATTCCCATCAAGGTGAATGAAACCGTAATGGGATCACTTTGTGTACTAGACACTAAAAAAAGAAGTTTTTCAAAAGAGGAGCGCAGTAGTTTAGAAAAACTAGCGAAGCTCGTGAATATTCGTCTTAAAGCAATAACGAAAAATCGAAGGCAAACACAATTAGATCTAACTGAAGCAACGCTGAAGCCAGCACTTTCCGAGTTATCGAATGCATTAAATACAATACAAGGTTTCATTAGTAAAAGTATGCTGGCCGAAACATCGATCAGAACATTTCTAAATCATGCCAATCATTTGTTTTCAGACCATTCTCAATATTCTGAAGCGATCAGGTTATCTCTTGAAGCAGCAATAAAAGCCAATCAATTAAATGAGGAATTATTTCTTGAAATCGAATTTGCCGCGAACGACAGTGCGGATTGTGTCAATGCGTTAGAACAAATAGTATTAAATATAGATTCTACGCCATTGTCTGAAATAATTGTTGCGGCGCAAGACCTTTCTCGAAATGCAACAAAATTGACAGGCGGGTTTGCATTACCCGATTTTAAATCCGACCCGATGATTTATACGAAAGGAAACCTTGTAATAGCCGTCATAACCAACTGTCTCCTTTTGATCTCTTCCGAACTTGGTAAAAAAGATTCTACATGTGGTATTAATCTCGAGTGCAATGAACATACTGAATTTGTTAAGTTGGTTTTTTCGGCGAACGATCTTGGTAAAAGTGAATCAAAGCGGGTAGCAGATAACTTACAAGAGTTAATCGGAAGTGAACGACCGGCTCTCCAAGTCGATTCAAATAGTGAAACCATCAGTTTACAGTTTAAAACACGCAACACAAATACTTGATCGCAGTATAGAAAAATCGCTTGCCGTCCTTTTGCAGGGGAGTCTATGCTAACATTACACTATTTTCTCACGGGGTTGAAGCAAATTCTACACAAAATATGGATTGTTATATAGCAGATAATTATGCTTTTTTCTTTAGGATTCGGATTGATTTCAATACGGTTGGTGAAACCTGCCGTGAAATACCATTGTTTTAATCTCATAATTTATGTAAAAAATTGAGCTGACCAATAACTCGTTGACCTCCCCTAACAAATACTAAATTTAATCCATGAGAAAAATGTCTAATTAAATAGTGATAATTACTATTTTGCGAAGTAATTATTACGAAAAAGAAAAAACAATGAAATTATCGGCACAAGAATTATATAATGAATCTGGAAAAGAAGGAGTGATTCTAGAACTGAAAGGCAATCAAGACGTGAGTATTGAGAGCATCGCTGCTTTTAGTAACGGAAAGGAAGGAGACCTTGTTTTTGTACCTGACGAAAAAGCATTTAAAATGGCCATTGAAGGAAATTGCTCTGCAATGGTAATTGATAAGAAAATAGCAGAACTTGCAACGCAAGTCAATCCAGAAATTGCCGTATTTATAAGTGCCAATATAGCCTTATCACACGCCATTATTAAGCTCAAATACCATGACCATGATTACACCCAATCTGGTTGGGAAACCATCCACCCATCTGCAGTAATCCATGCAACCGTTACTATTCCAGAAAGTACTACTATCGGGCCTAATGTAATTATTGAAAAAGGCGTATCTATTGGAGAAGGTTGCAGTATTATGGCGAATGTGGTAATCGAGCACAATGCCGTTATTGGCAATAACGTTCGGATCCATCCTTCAACTACAATTGGTTGGGATTGTGTTATTGGTAACGATTGTTTAATCCTAAGTAATACCGTGATTGGATCTGAAGGTTTTGGCTATTCCCAGGATCAATTTTTTAATCATCACCGTATTCCGCAAACAGGCAATGTTGTAATTGGTAATAAAGTTACCATTGGAGCCACAAATACCGTTGATCGCGGAACTTATGGTCCGACGACCATTGGCGACGGAACTATTTTTGACAACATTTGTCACACCGCTCACAATGTTTCTATTGGCAAAAACTGTATCATCCTTTCAGGATGGTTATGTGCAGGGTCAACTACAATTGGCGATAGAGTTGTTGCAAGTGGTGGAGCAATTATCAGAGATCACATCACTATATGTGATGATGTTTATCTTGTTCATCGTGCTGGTGTATTATTTGACATCAAAGAAAAAGGTATGTATGGTGGAACGCCAATTTTAAAAATGGCCGATTACAAAGAAAATTTAAAAATTGCGCAAAATTTAAAGGGCTTAGTAAAACAGATTGAAGAGTTGAAAGTATTAAATTCTTAACTTAAATAACCCGCTAAATAAGTATACGACTTTTCTGCGTTAATCACCCGAAATTGGTTACCACCGTTCAATTCAAACTGAACTTTTGAGGGTAAATATATCGGTTTATTAAAAGCTACTTGTACCGATTTAAACGTGCAATTATTCTCTTTTTCTGCTACTGAAACAACGCGACTAACAGAATACCAACCATGTGCAATTGGGCGTTTAAAACCTACCAGTTTAGCAAATAATTTGGACGTATGTATTGGGTTTTTATCGTTTGATAATTGAGCATATGATTTTCCTACCGATTTTTCAATTACCCATTCTTCACTGAACCTCGCAAGGTCAAAAGTGCTGACCTCCTGTTCTCGTTTACTTGACTTTTTAGCACTTTTTCTTTTCGCAATATAATTGCTGATATTACGAGCTACTTCCTTACCCTTTTGGTAAAAAATAATTTCGGCCGTTGGAAAAAGTGAACCTTCTTTTACGGGAACATGAATGCTTGCTTTTATTTCAAATTTTTGGGTGATGTTGAATTGAGGAGTTAATTGAACTTCATTAGAAATATGAACAATACCAGGCACTGCAATGGTAAACTCTTTATTCAGCATCAAATGCAATAAAGCTCTTTGCGCAACAACATAAATGTATGTTGCTGGAAGTTCAGATTCAAAATTAAAATATTTCTTGTACGCCGCTAGATTAGCTAAATCAATAGAAACATTTGAAAATTCTTGATCAATTTTTATATCGACATCAGAAATTTTAATTCCCTTTCTAAAAGTCAAATAAGCAGGGAATAATAACTTACTTAGTGGGGGCAAGACTGTGTTACTCATTTCATTCAAAGCTAAACAGTTTTAGACATTTTTAAAAAGCTATTCAGGAATATCTCCCCATTGAGGTAATTCCATTCCCAAATTCAAAATGTTAATCTCAAAAAATCCATAAGCGCACTGATTTCTATTAACTTTATCCACAACAATTTTAATGCGTTATCAAAAACAATAGTCTCAACAGTTCGCACTGAATGCGTTAATAAAAAGAGCACTTATGACGAGGAGGTACACATTGTTCATATTGATAACCAGTCTTACCTACTCTATGTGCAGTAGTTCAGGAAATGCCTCAGCTTATCTAGCTGCGGAACATCACCAAATAACTTGTTCTGAAAAAGGTTGCAAAGGAACGTATTCTGGTCCAGAGTTTACAAATCAATCTGATGTTGCCCATCAATTCTCGAACCACATGGCTCGCGAAGTAGGTAATCAATTAAAAGAACTCTACGATCTTGGTACATACAGCAAGGTCAACTTGTCTGAAATCATCATGACCACAGACGAAATGAATCATTTGGATGACGTCACTTACACCCTAAATATTCCATTTATTAGAACGGATGATTCTTGCGCAGCCTACACTGCTTTTGATCACAGAGGAGGCTGGGGACACCGACTAAAAAAAGAACACGTATTGAATATCTTTAAATCAAAAAGTAAGCTTGAATGGATTGAATTGAATACACCAGAAGGACTGCAGGAGTACTGGCTTCAATGGAAACATCAATCCAAGCAAGCACATTGTCAATAAATACGAATAGACAAACCAGATAATTAACCATACATGCATCCTAAAAATCCATTTATAAAAGATTACGATTTTGAGATCCTTATTGCCAATAAGGCCGAATTAAAAGAATTTGTATTTGTAAATGAACACGGTAATACAACGATCAAATTTCATGATAAACAAGCCGTTAAAACACTGAATCAAGCTTTGCTCCAAACGCATTATGGTATCCTTTGGCAGATTCCAGAAAACAATTTATGTCCTCCTGTACCGGGAAGGCTTGACTATTTATTGCACGTTTCTGATCTAATTAATAAAACCGACATCCGCTTATTAGATATTGGTACAGGAGCTAACTTAATCTACCCCATATTGGCAACTTGCCATTTTAATTGGCATTGTACCGGGAGTGAGGTAAATGAAGAAGCCTTGCAAAACGCTCAAGAAATTATTAATCAAAATTCTATTCTACAGAAAACAACATTGCGACGCCAAAAATTTAAGAGCAATATATTAAACCACGTTATTGAGCCAGATGACTTTTTTGATGTTGTTGTTTGCAATCCTCCCTTTTCCAAAGATTTAAAAGAGGCACAGCGTAAAAACCAACGGAAAATTACTAACCTTGATTTACCACCAAGTGAAAAAAGAAATTTTGGTGGTACACCAAGTGAATTATGGTATAAGGGAGATGTAGAAGCATTTTTAAAAAAAATGGCCCAAGAGAGTACCTTATTTAAAACACAGGTCCAGTGGTTCACCTCTTTGATTTCAAAGAAAAAAAACTTAAAAAACATCAAACGGGCCATAAAAAAAACCAATCCCACCGAAATTAAAGTGATTCCTATGGAGCATGGAAATAAAAAGAGTCATATTATCGCTTGGACATTTAACACATAACTACTGAATAAGCGAACTTTAAACCAATTCGTTGCTATTTTATAAGGCCAGGAAATGCATTAAATATTGCATTACTACAATTTATTAAAGGTCTTGTCTCGTGCTTCTTTTTTAGCGCATTTTTAAAAGTACTTTTGTGTAATAAATAGAAGAATGAGTAAAGGAAAAGTATCTATAGCCAGTGTTTTCAAAACCATTATCTGGCCTCGGAAAAAATTGCTTTTTGTAGGGTTAATTTTAATTGTGATCAGCCGAGTTGCCAGCTTAGTGCTGCCTGGAGCTTCAAAATATTTAATAGACGAAGTGATTGTCAACAAAGATTATGATGCCCTTTATAACATTATTTTTTGGGTAGCAGGAGCTATTCTTGTTCAAGCGGTAACTTCGTTTTTACTCACTCGATTGTTAAGCGTTGAAGCACAACGGCTGATTGCCCAGCTCAGAGTTAAAGTCCAGCAAAAAGTATTGAGTTTGCCCATTAATTTCTTTGACAACAGTAAATCAGGTGAATTGGTATCCCGAATCATGAGCGATGTCGAAGGAGTACGGAATTTGGTAGGTACGGGCTTGGTTCAATTAGTTGGCGGAACCATTACGGCTGTAATTTCCCTTTTCTTGTTAATTAAAATTAGCCCGATGATGACCGCATATGTGCTCATTCCTGTTGCCGTTTTTGGTTTCATTGCCATGAAGGCATTTGGATATATTCGACCCATTTTTAGAGAAAGAGGAAAAATTAATGCGGAAGTTACCGGAAGATTAACAGAAACGTTAAATGGAGTGCGGGTTGTCAAAGGGTTCAATGCTGAAAAGCAAGAGATTAAAGCATTTGAGTCGGGAGTAAATAAACTGTATAACAATGTAAAAACCAGTCTAACCTCTACGGCGATTGTTACGAGCTCCGCTACTTTTTTGTTAGGATTGGCTTCCGTTGGAATCATGGGAATCGGTGGTTTTATGATCATTGAAGGAGATTTAACCTTTGGCGATTTCTTGGCTTTCACCTTGTACTTAGGTTTTATGATTGCTCCGATTGTTCAAATGAGTAATATAGGTAGTCAGCTTACAGAAGGATTTGCTGGATTGGATCGGACCGAAGAAATAATGAATATGGAATCGGAGCATGACGCGGCCAATCGAATAAACGAATTGAAGAACATTAATGGTGACATTAAATTTGAAAATGTATCCTTCGCATATGAAGACAATAAAGAAGTATTGCACAATATTCAAATTGATGCGCCCCAAGGCTCTGTTACGGCTTTGGTTGGATCATCTGGCTCAGGAAAAAGTACGATTGCAAGCTTGGTATCGTCTTTTCTCACTCCCGATTCAGGAAAAATCACAATCGATGGTCACAACTTGGCTGAAGTAACCTTAGCCAGTTTCAGAAAGTCTTTAGGTGTTGTATTACAAGATGATTTCTTGTTTGAAGGCACCATAAGGGAAAACATTATTTTTCCAAGACCGGATGCAACAGAAGAGGCAATTCAGGAGGCGGTTAACATTGCTTACGTTAATGAATTTACAGATCGTTTTGATTTGGGATTAGAAACCATAATTGGAGAAAGAGGTGTTAAGCTTTCTGGTGGACAAAGACAACGAATAGCAATTGCCAGAGCCGTTTTGGCTAATCCAAAAATACTAATCCTAGATGAAGCTACGTCCAACCTAGATACCGAAAGTGAGGCTTTAATTCAAGAAAGTTTATCGACCTTGATGGAAGGGCGAACAACATTTGTAATCGCGCACCGACTGAGTACCATACGCAAAGCCGATCAGATTTTGGTGATTGAAGATGGGAAAATCTTAGAAAAAGGAAATCACGAGGACCTTATTATTTTAAAAGGGCGGTATCATGAACTTTTTACATACCAAGCAAGAATTTAAGTTCGCTCTCATCCCAGTTTTCCTGCGATAAATCCTGTTGTCCAAGCAGACTGAAAATTGAACCCTCCAGTAATCCCATCAATGTCTAGCATTTCGCCAGTAAAATACATTCCTGGACACACTTTACTTTCCATCGATTTAAAATTAACGTCCTCAAGTGCAACACCTCCACAAGTAACAAATTCTTCCTTAAAAGTCGTTTTTCCAGAAACTACGTATTCATCTACAAATAACATTTGAACAAGCTTATTTTTATTTTTTTTACTCAAGCTACCCCAGCGTTGATCATCAGCAATAGCATATTTTAATAGTAAAAACTTCCATAATCTGTTCGGTAAACCAAACGGGTTCGTGTTTTTAATCATTTTCGAGCCTAGACTTTGGATAACGCTCCCTACTAATTTAGTGATGTCCGATTCTGTTTTTGGATGTAACCAATTCACCAGAATACTGAATTTGTAATTTTTATCTTCTAAAATGCGTGCGCCCCACGCAGACAGCTTTAAAATGGCTGGTCCACTCATTCCCCAATGGGTGATAAGTAAAGGCCCATCTGCTTGCAATTTTGTTCCTGGTATTTTTACTGAAACCGGATTTACAACAACGCCCATCAAACTGGTGATTGAATTACCGGGCATATTAAATGTAAATAAAGAGGGCACTGGAGGTTCAATTTTATGACCTAAATCTGCTAACCACTGCAATCCGCTCATTTTTGGCTGCCCACCTATCGCCACGATAACTTTATTAAAATACAAAGCATCTTGTTCTCGAACTGCAAGTTTGTATCCCCCATTAAATTGTTCAATTTTATTTATGTGGGAATGAAGCCGTATTGTAATTTCCCTCTTTTTAACTTCATTCATCAAGCAATCTATAATTACCTGAGAATCTTGAGCCTTTGGAAATATACACTTGTCCTCTTGAGTAATTAATTGAACTCCTCGTGATTCAAACCATTCGACCGTGTCTGTGGTCATAAATTGACTAAAAGCTTTTCTTAGCTGTCTTTCACCTCGTGGGTAATTTTTTGATAATGTATTTATATCAAAAGTTGCATGAGTAACGTTGCACCTACCTCCACCTGAAATTTTCACCTTGGCCAATGTTTTATTACTTTTTTCAAAAATAATTACATCGGCATTCGGATGGTGTTGTTTACAAGAAATCGCAGCAAAAAAACCAGCTGCACCACCTCCAATTACGGCTACTTTTATTGTTTTTGAACCAATCATTTCTTTAATCAAAGAAACACTATTTAATTAGGCTATGCTATCTTTACAAAAACGAAATTGATCCGTTTGAATACACCGATTGTGTTCTTGTTAAATGAAGGATAAAAAAAACACCGTGAAAAAGTACCTAAAGTGGTTGGTTCCACTCACACTCATAGCTTGCTTTACTTTTTACTTTTTGAAAGAAGAAGATTTCGGATCAGCACATTTTAATCCGGCAGATTTTAAACGTTATGACTTAATAGTTGGTGAAGCGCAACTGGAAAAAATGGATTCGATTGCTCAAAATGCCATTTCTAAATACGATTTTACGCAAACTAAAAAGTGGATGCATGCCAAAATAATTGAAGGCACTGACACAATACTTGGTTCAATCAGGTTAAAAGGAGATAAAATTGATCACTATGATTCGCCCATGCTTTCTTTCAGATTAAAATATCGAGCGGGAGATCAGAAGCGAGTAATCAGTCTTCAACATCCCAAAACCAGACGATATATTTCTGAGTGGATATTTCATCAAATGTTAAAATATGAAAACCTTCCTTACTTAAATTTCACATTTGCATCGGTATATATCAATGGTAAATTCAAGGGGTTATATGCAGCAGAAGAGCACTTCTCAAATTCCGAAATTGAAAAAAAATGGAATCGACCACATGGACCGATTATGAGATTTGACGATAAATATTACTGGCCTGAAGGTTTAAACAACTTTACACGCGAATTTGACACAAAATCCTATAAAGAAGCAAAAATAAAATGCTTTAATTTCAATAAGACAGAACGGAAGAGACGATATTACATGCAAATTTCTATGTTGTTAAAGAGCTATCAATATGGAACTTCTGAAGCTAATGAGGTCTTTGATATGGATCTGATGGCTAAATACTATGCACTCGTAGATTTAATTGGCGGTCCACATTCCTTGCGTTGGCTTAACTGTCGGTTTTACTTCAATCCTACTTCAGGCCGTTTTGAACCTGTCGGTTTTGATTCAGATACTAAACGCAGTAATACATTGGTTAGCAAAGATCAAAGTCTAAATCCCGCACATCATGGAAAAATATTTAATGACCCTACCTTCAAAGTCTCCTATAAAAAGTACTTAAATAAATACGCTCAAGGAAGTTTTCTTGATGCATTTTATAGCACAAGAAAAGAAACGTTAACCAAATACGTTAGGGCATTTAAAAAGGAGTTTAATGAAGATACCGGTTCGCAAATACGCATACCATATATCAACCAGTGGATTATTTTACTCAACATTGTGAATATTCCGCTGATAATCTCCCTGATTATTGGGTTAATTATTGTGCTAATAGTCTGTTACAAAATAATTAAAAGTAAGAATAACTAGAGGCATTAGCTTCTGAAAAAATGGATGTGTATTTGATTGGTTAAATGTAGTACTAGGTGCTTATTTTAACTGATATTTGAAAGATGGGGAATGTGGCAGTGTAGTTAATTTGCTCAATAAATGACAACATTATAATATTCTACTAGGAAAATAAAATCACCAGATTGAAAAAAAGAATTACTTTTTTACTCCTATTGTACGCGTCTTTTGCATTTAGTCAAGAAAAAAGGCCGTATCATGTCTCTGGTATTTTGGCAGCAGGACCCTCTTTAGGTAAATTGAAAAATACAGGAACGGATAAGTTCAGATTAGGTCAAAGCTACGGACTAGATTTACTTGCACAAATTGGATACTTATGGAAAGAAAAAATTGATCTGTCTGTGGGTGCAGGAATTGAGTCCTTTGGTCAAAAATTTTATCACGAAAACTTCAATTATGACATGTCCTATTTGGGTGGATACTTTCGTTCGGATTTACAAATTATATTTCCTTTTGAAAGAAACAAGATTAGCAATTTAAGTGTCGGTCTTGGCGGTGGAATTAATAACGCCAGTTATGTTGAATTAGAACACCATGAGCAGGACATTGACATCTATGCCCACGCCAATAAAAGCCTTCGTTACTTTATTGCCCCTCACATCGGTTTCCAACAAGAAATTAAAGGAAATCACTTTACGATAGCAGCTACTTTTAAGAGGCACATTGCATCGGTTCCATTACTTGAAGCTGTTTTATTCAGTACCAATGCGCAAGCTCAATATTCTTTTCATGGGAGTTACCTAGGTATCTATGTAAAATACGACTGGCACTTAAATAAGAAAAACAAAATAACAAACCCCAAACCACTACTAGCAATCTCCCCCACCATACTAAATCGACCTACAATTACAAAAAATCATTTAAAATTGAGTGAACAGTTCATTAAAATTAAAGTCTGGGACCACAGTGCGATAGATGGAGATACTGTTTCTATTCGACTCAATAATGACCTTATTCTGGTTAGACACCTTTTAAAAAGAAAAAAGAAAGTAATTCATCTTCGTATTGCTGAAGGAGAACATTTACTCACATTGATGGCCCATAATCAAGGTACTTCAGGCGAAAATACGTGTGCCGTAATCATAAAGCATGGAAGAAGAAAAGATCAATTTATTTTTCAAACCAACCAAAAACGCCACGAATCAATGAAAATTGAATATCGAGCTGATTAACACAAAAAATGTAACCTTGATGGAACAAGCATAATTCAATGTCTTCCTTAACTTTACGTTCCATCTAGATATAAAAGATTCGGATAAAGATGAGCAAACAATACGTACTAACCGTTTTCATACTATTAATTTCGTTAATTGGTTTTGCTCAAAACAATGTTAACGTTATCGTTTTGGATAGCGTAACCAATCAATCTGTTATGAATGCAGAGGTATCTCTTGCAGCAACTGGTAACAAAGTATATACAGATTTTAAAGGAAATGCACTTCTAACTGACATCCCAAATGGTAATCAAAGCCTATTAATATCCTATGCTGGCTATAAATCTGTCGTCCTTAATTTAAGCTTCCCTTTATCCGATTCATCTACAAAAAAAATATTCCTGTCCGCTAATGAATTAGAACTCGATGAGCTGGTTATTGAAGCTACCCGAGCGCACAAACCAGTTGCAGATCTACCTACTAGAACCGAAGTGCTAACAGAAGAGATTGATGAAGCCGCCTCCATGGAGCCTAGTAAAATTGCACATCTGATAACCCACAGCACAGGAATCCAGGTACAAACTACTGCAGCATCTTCTAATGGCGCTGTGGTTAGAATTCAAGGACTAAATGGTCGTTATACCCAAATGCTTAAGGACGGATTCCCACTTTATGGCGGGTTTTCAGGGAGTCTGGATGTGCTGCAAATTCCTCCATTAGACCTGAGACAAGTTGAATACATAAAAGGTTCTGCATCCACACTATATGGTGGAGGTGCCATAGGTGGATTAATAAACCTTTTGACCAAAAAAGTAACGGATGAAGAAACATTGTTACACATCAACTTTTCTCACATTGGCGCCAAAGACTTTAATGCATTCGCTTCGCGAAGATTTGGAAAATTTGGTTTTACAAATCTGGCTACTTTTCATCAACAAACAGCGTACGATCCTGATAACGATGGCTATGCTGATATTCCAGAAGTATCGAAAATCAATTTCAATCCTAAATTATTCTTTTTTCCAGACGATAAAACTGAGCTCTATTTAGGTGCAACTATCTCAGCAGAACTTAGAACAGGGGGAGATATGAGGTTAATAGACAATCAACAAATTGACAGTAATCAATTCTACCTAGACAAACAAAACAGTAATCGATATACTACTCAATTATCGATGAAACGTTCGATAACTTCAAACAGTACCATCACTTTAAAAAACAGTATCAGTATATACGATAGGCTAATCCAAATTAATACGAATGCCTTGGGTGATGATGTCCAGTTCGGAGGCCAACAACTGAACACATTTAGCGAATTAAACTACTTCTTGAACAAGCCAAAACATAATCTTAATGTTGGGTTTAATGCCTATTCTGATGAATTCTCAGAACAACAATTAGATACCAACAACTTAAGAAACCAGTCTTGTTTTACGCTTGGCGGCTATTTAAATCATCTTTGGGACATTCATGAACAATTTGTTTTGGAAAGTGGTTTGCGAACAGATTGGGCACAAGCACGCACCAAATTCACTCAAAATGATGGAGAAATATTTGTTCTACCAAGAATCAGCGCACTCTATAAACTCAATACAAATTTTGCTTTTCGTTTAGGCGGTGGTATGGGCTACAGAATGCCTACTATTTTTAACGAAGAAGCAGAGCCATTTGGATATAAGAATATACAACCTGTAGATTTTGAAGTGTTAAAGCCCGAACGTTCATATGGTAGCAATTTTGACTTTAAATACAGAACGACATTCGGTTCAGATAAGGTCCTTTTCACTTTTAATCAAATGTTCTTTTACAATTTAATATCCAATCCAATCCTGTTACAAGCAGATACTACTGACAACCTGTTCTATGAAAGTTTTGATGGTAACGTAAATAGCAGTGGTTTCGAAACGCAACTAAAACTAACAGTAGGAAAATTTACCTGGTTTTTTGGTTACACTTATACAGATGCGTTTCTTCAGAACGACAACTACAACAGGCGCCTTTCACTAACACCTCAACACAGCATTAAAGGAGATTTACTTTTCGTGGTTGAAAATAACTGGCGAATTGGATGGGACTATGAATACAAATCAGAACAAGTTCTATCTTCTCAATTAAACTCCCCTGCAATATTTACAACTGGAATTGTTGTGGAACGAACACTAAACAACTTTGTCATTTTCTTGAATGCCGAAAATTTCACGGATACAAGACAATCAAAATACGAAAGTTTGATTTCCGCGCCATACGCTACTCCACAATACACCGAAGTATGGGCTCCATTAGACGGATTCTTTTTCAACGCTGGTATCAAAATTAAATTGTAATCTAGATTACCCCTGTCAAATTTACATTAGCTTAAATCATCTCTTGTCTAGAAGTTCTTTATCTTTAAGTTGACGTGAAATTTAATCCCAAAAAAATAAAAAGTGCTCAACAAACAAATAGAAGAGCTTCGTTTAAAAGAAAAATATCTGGAAGTAATCAATTCT
>CAJQPO010000024.1 GCA_905480225.1 uncultured Flavobacteriales bacterium
CTCTAAAAATTCCCAACTTGTTCTAAACATTGCTCTGATAAGTGTTTGTTGGACAGTCTCTGTATAAAAAGCAGTTGCCCCAGACGCATTAACATAAGGTATTGTAGTAGTTGCTTTTCTTTGTGTAAAATTACCATCAAATCCGATAGCAAATTTGGGAGTCATAAAGTATTGAAACCTTAATCCCACATTACCTAAAACACTTACGTCAACAGTTCCGCCATCAACTATATCAATAACTCTAAATAGAGCTCCTTTGTGACCCGGAATTCCATAATACACGTCAAAGTGCTTTTGCCCTTCTGCATGTTGTGCATCAATAGCATTCGAAAATAACATCCCCGAAGCGATAAAACAAAGTAATAATTTTTTCATGTTTTTTATTTTTATTAATAGATATCCGCTAATATCACATTTCGCGCCATAAATACCTATTTTTAAATCAATTATTATTCATGTCAACCAATCAGATTGACTAACATACTGAGTAATTATTTTAAAAATTTATTATTTGACACCTGATTCGTATTTTATTTGATTTAAGGCTGATCCGAATCGAAACCATTCGATCTGTGCTGCATTGTACGTATGGTTCAATGCAATATGTTCTGTATCTCCATTGGCATGTATCAATTCTAAATGGAGTTGTTTTCCTTCAGCAAACTGATCTAAATCAACAAAATTAAAAGTATCATTTTCTTGTACTTTATCATAATCAGCTTCATTATCAAAAGTCAACCCTAGCATTCCTTGCTTCTTCAAATTAGTTTCATGAATTCGAGCAAATGACTTGACCACTACCGCTATCACACCAAGGTGTCTTGGTTCCATAGCTGCATGCTCTCTAGATGAACCTTCACCATAGTTGTGATCACCAAATACAATAGAAGGAATTCCTGCAGCCTTGTAAGCTCTTGCTGTAGCTGGAACTTCTCCATAATCTCCAGTTAATTGATTTTTTACACTGTTCGTTTTTTTGTTAAAGGCATTTACAGCCCCAATCAAGCAATTATTAGATATGTTATCTAAATGGCCCCGGTATCTCAACCATGGGCCCGCCATTGAAATGTGATCCGTCGTACATTTACCGTATGCTTTAATCAATAACTTCATTCCAACAATATTCTGTCCGTCCCATTTTTCAAAAGGAGTTAAAAGTTGCAGCCGTTCTGAATTTGGATTAACGGTTACTTCAATCCCGCTACCATCTCGAGCCGGTTCCTGGTAACCATTGTCCTCTACTTCAAATCCTGCCGAAGGCAGTTCAGAACCATTCGGTTCCTTTAGCATTACTTCTTCTCCAGATTCATTGATTAACGAATCGGTTATCGGGTTAAAATCTAATCTACCTGAAATTGCTACAGCCGCCACCATTTCTGGAGAAGCGACAAACGCATGTGTATTCGGGTTGCCATCTGCACGTTTCGCAAAATTCCTATTGAAAGAATGGATAATGGAATTTTTTTCTTGTTTATCTGCGCCAGCGCGATCCCATTGACCAATGCAAGGACCACAGGCATTGGTGAATATTCTGGTTGATTCAAATTTATTAAATGTTGCCATCAAACCATCACGTTCTGCGGTATAACGAACTTGTTCAGACCCTGGATTAATTCCCAATATTGCTTTTGGCTTTACTCCTTTACTCACAGCATCATCTACTATAGAAGCAGCTCTAGTTAAATCCTCATAAGAAGAATTGGTACACGAACCAATCAATGCCCACTCAATATCAACAGGCCAATCATTCTCTTTTGCTTTTGTCTTCATTTCAGCTACTGGAGTAGCGAGATCCGGTGTAAAAGGACCGTTCACATGTGGCGTTAATTCCGATAAATTTATCTCGATTACTTGGTCAAAATATTGTTCAGGATTGGCATAAACGGCCTCATCACCAGTAAGATGCTCGGCAACAGTGTCTGCTAAGTCAACGACGTCTTTTCGACCTGTTGCTTTCAAATACCTGCGCATCGAGTCATCATATCCAAATGTAGAAGTAGTTGCTCCAATTTCTGCACCCATGTTACATATGGTTCCTTTTCCTGTACAGGACATCGATTCTGCTCCCTCGCCAAAGTACTCTACGATGCAGCCAGTACCACCTTTTACTGTTAAAATTCCAGCAACTTTCAGTATCACATCTTTTGGCGCTGTCCAACCGTTTAATTTCCCAATTAATTTAACCCCTATTAGTTTTGGAAACTTTAATTCCCACGGCATTCCAGCCATTACATCAACCGCATCTGCTCCACCGACACCAATGGCTACCATTCCTAATCCTCCGGCATTTACTGTATGCGAATCCGTACCTATCATCATTCCTCCAGGAAATGCATAATTTTCAAGAACAACTTGATGAATGATACCTGCACCAGGTTTCCAAAATCCAATACCATATTTATCGCATACTGTACTTAAGAAATTAAACACCTCGTTGTTTTTATTGATGCCTTCTTGCAAGTCTTTAGAGGCCCCTATACGAGCCTGAATAAGGTGATCAGCATGAGCCGTAGATGGCACGGCTACTTTACTTTTCCCAGCTTGCATAAATTGAAGCAGTGCCATTTGAGCAGTAGCATCTTGCATTGCCACTCGATCAGGAGCGAAATCAACATAAGACCCTCCACGCTGATACGCACTTTTTGCTACACCATCCCACAAGTGAGAATACAATATTTTTTCGGCAAGCGTTAATGGTTTATTCAAAACTGCTCTTGCAGCATTAATTTTAGCCGGTAATTTTTCATAAACCTCCTTAATCATGTCAATATCAAACGCCATAGACTTTGTATTTCTTTCGTTACAATGTTTTTAAAACCGAATTTGTAGCTCTTTGCCGAAATTGGGGTTACAAATTTAACAATTTGACTTGAGTATGGGCAACTCTTTAACCAGGAAGATGAATATTTGCTTTATATTTCTGAATACAATAGTGTTCTTTTAGCAAATGTTATTGCAAAAAAAAGCATCCTTCCGGATGCTTTAATATTACAATGAATGTTCAGATTTTACTCTTCAACAACTTCAAAATTGATGTCAACAATCACCTCTTTTTGAAGTTTAACTGTTGCTTTATACGTACCAACTTCTTTGATTGAATCATTCTCCATTTTGATTGATTTTCTGTCTACTTGAAAACCTTCCGTTTTAAGAGATTCAGCCAATTGCACCGTATTTACCGAACCGAATATTTTACCGGCTTCGCCTACTTTGGCACCAATTTTAATAGTCACATTCTGAAGCTTTTCTGCTAAAGCTTTCGCTTCTTCTAACATTTTTGAAGCCTTGTGAGATCGCTGTCTCAACGTTTCTTCGTGCATTTTTTTTGCCGAAGCCGTTGCCAAAATAGCCTTTCCCTGAGGAATCAAATAGTTTCTACCGTAGCCAGCCTTAACTGATACTAACTCGTCTTTCTCTCCTAGAGAATCGACATTTGTTTTAAGAATTACGTCCATGATTTCTCTCCTGGTTATTTCAACATATCGCCTACATAAGGCATTAATGCCAAGTGTCTCGCTCTTTTAACAGCTTGAGTCACTTTTCGTTGATACTTTAATGAAGTTCCTGTTACTCTTCTAGGAAGAATTTTTCCTTGTTCATTAACAAATTTTAAAAGGAAGTTGGGGTCTTTAAAATCAATGTATTTGATACCCGACTTTAGGAATCTACAGTACTTATCCTTCTTAATTTCAATGTTAATTGGTGTTAAGTACCTTATTTCTGATTGTTTGTCTGACATAATGAGCTTTTTAAATGGTTAGTTATGCGTTTTCAGCAAGTCTTTTGATTCGCTTCGCCGCATAAGTAATCGCGTGCTTATCTAATTTTACAGTTAAGAACCTTAAGATTCTTTCGTCTCTTCTAAAGGCTAGTTCTAGTTTTTCTATCACGTCGCCCGAAGCTTCAAATTCCACAAGTTGATAGAATCCGGTAGACTTTTTCTGTATTGGATAAGCTAATTTTCTCATACCCCAAAATTCAGAGTTCTTGATTTTTGCCTTTCCATCCTTCAAAATCTTTTCGAATTTACCAGCTGCTTCCTTTGTCTGAGCTTCAGACAAAACGGGAGTTAAAATGAAAACAGTTTCGTATCGATTCATAATTTTAAATAATTGAAATTGGCGGCAAATATATGGCTTTTTCCTTTTCATATCTGCAATTTCTTAACAGAATTCTCGCAGCAGCGTTCGAATCCATATAAAAACAGACACAAATCAGCGGAATGCAGCAGTCGAATTTGATTAAAAAAGTCAATTACAGCTAATTATTTGAATCTAAAAACATCGTTCAAATGAAAGCCTTTAAATGGCAATGATGTTTGAACCAAGTCGCAACCCATATCTAATTAACTATTTTAATCAGTTATTAACACGGTTGAAAATTCGTTGATTTTTCTTTAGTCGGCAGCAAGCATTAGCAAAGTAGATTTCTATCTTTGTACAAATCATTGCATTGATAATGAGTGAATTTATAGTATCGGCACGAAAATATAGACCAACAACTTGGGAAAGTGTAATTGGGCAGCGTGCGATTACGGAAACACTCGTCAATGCAATCAACACCAATAAATTAGCTCATGCCTATTTGTTTTGTGGACCAAGAGGTGTTGGGAAAACGACTTGTGCAAGAATTTTTGCAAAAACCATCAACACAGAGGATGGAAAAGAATTAAGCGAGTATTCTTTCAATATCTTTGAATTAGATGCGGCTTCCAATAACTCTGTTGATGATATTCGCCAATTAACAGATCAAGTAAGAATTCCACCCCAGCACGGCACTTATAAAGTCTATATTATCGATGAGGTACACATGCTTTCATCTAATGCATTTAACGCTTTCCTTAAAACCTTAGAAGAACCACCTGCACATGCCATATTCATTTTAGCGACAACTGAGAAGCATAAAATCATTCCTACCATTCTCTCTCGATGTCAAATTTTTGACTTCAACAGAATTCAGGCAATTGACATTGCCAGTCATTTACAAACGATTGCACAAAAAGAGGAGATCAGTGCTGAACCAAAAGCTCTGGCACTTATTGCGCAAAAAGCGGATGGCGCTCTTCGAGATGCATTGTCCATGTTCGATCAATTAGCCTCCTTTACTGGCAAAAACCTTACTTATGCTGCAGTTCTTGAAAGTTTAAATATTTTAGATTACGACTACTATTTCAAGATAACCGAACTTTGTATCGAAAACCAAATTCCTGCGGCACTGATGTCGCTAAACGAAGTCCTAAACAAAGGTTTTGATGGCCGACATTTCATTAACGGTTTAGCAGGACATTTCAGGGATTTGTTAGTTAGCAAAGACGAAGCAACGATTACCTTACTTGATGCTGCAGAAGATTTAAAACAGTTATATCTTGCTCAATCAACGCGTACCCCTAATGGGTTTTTATTGAAAGGAATTGAGCTACTTAACAAAACTGACCTTAATTACAAAGCCAGTAAGAATAAACGGTTATCAGTCGAACTTGCTTTGATGCAATTATGTTCAATCACTTCGGTGGACGAAAAAAAAAAGAATCAACCTTTAGCTGGTCAAAATTAATCCCACTTCTTCCTCCGGATTTATCCCAGCTGATCCCAACCGAAAGTAGCGAATCTGTCAAGCAAGAAACTACTGAATCGATAGCATCACCCAAAATTGAGTCTACAAATACTTCAGCTTCCAATGAAGAAAGTGTGGAAGAATCAAAAAAATTGGCTTCCAGAATTACAATTGATGAAAATCGGACTAAAAAAGTAAACCCATCTGCTTCTTTTAAACAAAAATCTGGCAAAAATAAATCGTCTGTGTCCATCACCTCGTTGTTAAATACGAATGACGCAGAGAAAACGGAAGAAGAAGAACAAGAAGACCACACCAATAAGCCCGTAGATAAATTCGCTTTTGACGACCTTATGGTGAAATGGAACAACTATGCCAACAGAATAAAAAACGTGGGAAAAACAAACCTACACGCAACCATTACAGGTCATTTACCAGAACTCAAACCTAACTTTATAATTGAACTGAAAATCAACAACTCGGTTCAGGAAGAACTTTTACAAGGAGAAAAATTGAACTTTTTGAATTATCTGCGAAAAGAACTCAATAATCATGAAATACAACTTAAGACTGTTATTATCAGCAATCACAAGAGTAATAATCCGTACACAACTCGTGATAAATACGAAAAATTAGCTGAAAAAAATCCAGCCCTGAACAAGCTAAAAGATTTATTAAAACTGGATTTAGATTATTAGCATTTTTATCTTGACATAGGTCGGTCTTTCTACTACATTTGCACCCATTCTTTATACACTGTGTATTGATAAGTACATACAACCAATCAGAAGAGGAAATATCATGGCCAAAGGAAAAATTATATACACTAAAACAGACGAAGCTCCATTTTTAGCAACTCAATCTCTCTTGCCTATAATTAAGGCATTTACTTCTTCTTCAGGGATTCAAGTTGAAACCAAAGACATCTCTCTTGCAGGAAGAATCCTAGCTAATTTCCCCGATTACCTTAAACCAGAACATAGAATTAATGATGCTTTATCTGAGCTTGGAGATCTCGCAAAAACACCGGAAGCAAATATCATAAAATTGCCCAATATTAGTGCCTCTATTCCACAGTTAAAAGCAGCAATAAGTGAGTTGCAAAAGCAAGGGTTTGGTATTCCTGATTATCCTGAGGATGCGAACTCTGAAGTCGAGTTAGACATTGCAAATAGATACAACAGGATAAAAGGAAGCGCAGTCAATCCAGTATTAAGAGAAGGTAACTCTGACCGGAGAGCTCCCAAAGCCGTAAAGGAATATGCAAGAATAAATCCGCACTCCATGGGAGCTTGGAAACACGATTCAATTACCGAAGTGGCGACAATGTCCAACGGTGATTTTAAATCGAATGAAAAGTCTTTTACCAATGCCAATGCTACTCAATTTAAAATTGAATTTGTTGATACATCAGGCACCGTGTCGACATTACGAGATTTCTCCCCCTTATTAGAAAAGGAAATAATTGACGCTTCGGTCATGCGTAAATCTGCCCTCGTCTCGTTTTTACGCGAACAGTTATTAGATGCTAAAAATAAAGGTCAACTTTTCTCATTGCACATGAAGGCTACGATGATGAAAGTTTCGGATCCCATTATATTTGGTCACGCAGTTCGTGTGTTTTTTAATTCTGTATTTGAAAAATACTCGGAGCTTTTAGACACCATAGGCGTTGATGTTACAAACGGGTTTGGAGATCTACTAGAAAAAATACAAGAACTACCTCAATCTCAGCAAGAGGAAATTAACGCAGAAATTAAAACGTGCATCAACAACGGACCCGATCTCGCTATGGTAAATTCAGACAAAGGAATTACCAATTTACATGTGCCGAGTGATGTAATAGTAGACGCTTCAATGCCTGCTATGATTAGAACATCGGGAAAAATGTGGAATGCAAAAGGGGAAACGCAAGATACAAAAGCAGTTATCCCAGATAGCAGTTATGCGCCACTTTACCAAGTTGTCATTGATTTCTGCAAAAAAAATGGTGCTTTTGATCCTACAACGATGGGGACTGTACCCAATGTCGGTCTCATGGCAAAAAAAGCGGAAGAATACGGCTCACACGACAAAACTTTTGAAATAAAATCAAATGGCTCAGTAAGAATTGTAGATTCAAATGGCAATACTTTGTTGGAACATCATGTTGAAGCTGGAGATATTTGGAGAGCCTGTCAGGTTAAAGATGAACCCATTCAAGATTGGGTAAAACTTGCTGTTAAACGTGCTCGTGCGACGGGTTCACCTGCTATTTTTTGGCTGGATGAGAAAAGAGCACATGACGCCCAAATCATTGCAAAAGTCAATACCTATTTAGCAGATCACGACACTTCTGGGCTAACTATAGAAATCATGGCTCCCGTTGACGCCTGCCAATTCACACTGAATCGTCTTGTAATTAGCCAAGACACGATTTCTGTAACTGGAAATGTCCTTAGAGACTACTTAACGGATCTTTTTCCAATTTTAGAATTAGGGACAAGTGCAAAAATGCTATCTATCGTACCATTAATGAATGGTGGAGGTCTTTTCGAAACGGGTGCAGGAGGCTCAGCACCCAAACATGTGCAACAATTTAATAAAGAAAATCACCTGCGTTGGGATTCATTGGGAGAGTTTTTAGCTATTGCTGTTTCCTTGGATCATTTAGGAGAATCTTGCAATAATTCCAAGGCAAATATTCTTGCTGAAACCTTAGATGAGGCTACAACCAAGCTTTTAATGAATGGCAAGTCTCCAAAGAGAAAAGTAGGTGAGTTAGACAATCGTGGCAGTCATTATTATTTAGCCATGTATTGGGCACAAGAACTGGCAGAACAACAAAAAGACAAAGAACTGGCTACTATTTTTGCAGAATTGCATGAAAAATTATCGGCAAATGAGCACACTATTGTTGATGAGCTTAATGCCGTTCAAGGTGTTCCTGTAGATCTTTCTGGATATTACCATACTAATGACGATCTCGGTGAGAAGTACATGCGTCCTAGCCAAACACTGAATTCGATTATTGACGCAATGAACTAGACTAAAAGCACCCTTCTTATATTAAATTGACTACTTCTTGTTTTTTTAGTATTGTACCCATCTATCAAAAATTTCTCTTCCTTGAAAAGAATTCTAACATCCCTAACTATTCTATTTTGCACTGCTCTACTTCTTGTATCATTTAAAAGTGATACAGAAAATAAAGGCTGTCATGTCTATGGCAAAATAAAATTTGTAGAATACGGTGAGGACTCTAAAGTGAAATTTGTTGCGTATGAAAAAAATTTAAATATCAAGTACGTTGAATACGGGGAAGACTTTAAGGTTAAAGAAGTGGAATACGGTGAAGGCTGCTAGCTAATATTCCTTTAATTCTCTAGTTTCTCTCTATTTTTAGCCTCAATTTTAATTTCTTTCAATTTATTTCGAATTAAAATTTTATAATCAGACAAAATAGATTGGTGCCTATATAACTCTCGGATTCGGTACAAATGTCTAGACCGCTCGAAACGGTGATTTGCTTTTCTTCTTGCCGACTCTGTTCTCTTTTCCCAAATGTAATTTACCTTGAGCTGTTTTTGATTTTTCATGTCTGTTTTGAGCCACCCGT
>CAJQPO010000025.1 GCA_905480225.1 uncultured Flavobacteriales bacterium
CTTCATTTAGCGCATTGGGCAGACAAAAACTAGCGGATGGCGATATCGATTTTCATTTTTCAAATGCAGAATCGAAAGGATACATCGATTCTTTAGATTTTCATGTTGATGGGGTAAAAGCACAATTTGAATATCACAAGAGCCACCTAGACATCGGTTATCTTATTTTAAATACACCTGTTTTAGCTGGGGGAAAAGTTATGATTACCACGCCGTTTCGGGTTAAAATTCCCGATGCAGCATTTTCTCGACTTGGACATGTTGGTGAATCATATATGATTACGCAATGGTTTCCTAAGCCTGCCGTCTATGATCGAAAAGGTTGGCATCCGATGCCGTACTTGAATCAAGGAGAATTTTATTCTGAATTTGGAACATACGATGTTAGTATTTCAGTACCTAAAAATTACGTGGTAGGTGCAACAGGTGACCTTCAAAATCAAGGCGAACTGGACTTCCTAAATCAGCTAGATGAGGACACTCGGGATAAAATCAAACAAAAAAAGCTCACTAATAAGCGGCTTACTGAAAATGGGGATTCTACCTTTCCACCTTCTGCCAAGGTATTTAAAACTTTAAACTATACGCATAGAAACGTTCATGATTTTGCTTGGTTTGCAGATAAACGCTTTCATGTATTAAAAAGCGCGGTTCTATTACCAAAAAGCAAGCGCACAGTTACAACTTGGGCCCTTTTCACCGACCAGGAAGCTAGTTTGTGGGCCAATGCTAACGAATATTTAGATAGTGCCATCTACTATTATTCTTTATGGAATGGAGACTACCCCTATAACCAAGTAACAGCAGTAGATGGAACCATTGCAGCAGGCGGAGGAATGGAATATCCTAACGTAACGGTAATCGGACAAAGTGGAAGCGCAGAGAACTTGGAGATGGTCATTGTACACGAAGTTGGGCATAATTGGTTCTACGGAATATTAGGTTCAAACGAACGGGATCACCCATGGCTTGATGAAGGATTAAATTCATTCAATGATACACGGTATATCGAAAAAAAATACCCCGGAGCAAATTTATCTCTGATGTTTGGTGGAGTTGGACCCAAATTGATGAAATCATTTGGCTTAAATGATCTTAATTACAGATCGATACACGAGTATAGTTACTTATTAAATGCCAGAAGAAATTTAGACCAACCAATAGAATTGAATTCTAAATCGTATACGCCTGCAAATTACGGGGCCATGGTTTACAATAAAACAGCACTTGTTTTTAATTACTTAAAAGCCTACTTAGGAGATTCTCTTTTTGACCACTGCATGCAAAGTTATTTTGAAAAGTGGAAATTCAAACACCCCCAACCAGAAGATCTAAGAGACCTGTTAAGTAAGAAATCGGGCAAAAACCTTGTTTGGTTGTTTGACGATTTAATAAAAACCACTAAAAAAATTGATTATGCTATCACTGGATTTAAAAAAGAAGCTGGAAAAACATTCTTGAAAATAAAGAACAAAGGAGATGTCTCTTCTCCCTATTCTATTTCTTTTTTAAAGGACACTGTCGTAAAAAACACGCGTTGGATTGACCAAGCTTCAGCTCCGCATGGCATAGACCAACACCATCAGCTGATCGAAGTGGACCTTGAGGAAGTGGACCAAATTAAAATTGATTACGATTTAAACATGCCAGAAATTAATCGAACAAATAATTCGATTCGAACAACTGGTTTATTCAAAACTGCTGATCCCGTAAAATTCCAGTGGTTATTGGGTGTAGAAAAATCAAAAAAAAATGTACTCTACTATACACCGATAGTTGGATGGAATAAGTACGATGGAGCCATGGTAGGTTTATCGCTCTATAATCATACTTTTCCTGAAAAAAAGCTAGAGTATACACTCAATCCTTTCTTCGGTTTTGGATCATCACAAGCAGTCGGTTTTGGTGACATTCATTATCACCTATACCCATATGAGAAGAACCGCATTCAAAGGCTTACAATTGGCTCTAACTATTCCAGTTTTAACTACCGTGCCATTGAAAATGGTTTTGCCAGATATCAAAAGTTTTCGCCATATCTAGATATTGATTTTCAGAAGAAAAATAGAAGGTCAAAATGGAAACATAAATTATTTTTTGACTATAATTTTATTTCAGAAAATAGTGAGAATCATCAAATGCAAGCCTTCAGAGCACATTATGAGCTTACAAACTCTCAAATTTTAAAACCTGCTAAAATCAGAGTTGCCTACGAACAAGGGAATATAAGTCAGGTTAATGGCGCTTTTCAAGATTACATTAAAACCAGTATTACCGCAACATATCGATTCAATTATAACTACCAATTAGATGGTATTTCTTTACGCCTATTTGCTGGTCACTTTTTCAGAAATAACACTTTTTCTAGTCGAATTAATTGGCAATTAGATGGTCAGAGCGGAGAGCAAGACTACCTTTACAATAATATCTTCTTCGGTAGAACTCAAGTTCAACCGGACTTTTTATCTCAACAGTTAAAAGAAAATCACGGGGGATTCAAAGCTCCCACTCTTCGCAGTTCATCCAGTTGGCTAGCAACGGCTAATTTAAAAATAGAGTTACCCATTAGGTTTTTGGGACTTTATGCTGATGGCGGAATTCATCCGGTATATGTTGTCAATTCACAGGAATTCGTTAATCATTACCTATATGAAATTGGGGGACACTTCTCTCTGATCAAAAATTTAGTTGATATTTACATTCCGCTCCTAATGCATGAGGACTTAGAAAGCGAATTCGTCTTCCGGAAGGTTTCGTTTTTACAGCGCATTAGATTTACTGTCGATCTTAAATTATTGAACCCTTTTAAAATATTGAAACAAATAGAACCGTAAATTTAGATTATTTGGAGAATAGACATAAAATATATTTTGCGTCAGACTTCCATTTGGGCGTTCCTGATAAACCATCTAGTTTACAAAGAGAGAAGAAGCTGGTTAGGTGGTTAGAATTCGTTTCAAAAGATGCCCTTGAAATTCATTTATTAGGTGACTTATTTGATTTTTGGTTCGAATTCAAAAAGGTAGTACCCCGAGGATTTGTTAGAGTTTTAGGAAAGATAGCTGAGTTAAGTGATCGTGGAATTATCATTAAATTATATACCGGGAACCACGACATGTGGATTTTTGACTACTTACCGGAAGAGCTAGGAGTTGAACTAATTCGGGAACCAATCATAAGAGAATTTGGCAACAAACGCTTTTTCCTTGGTCATGGCGATGGTTTGGGACCGGGTGATCACAGTTATAAATTCATCAAAAAGGTTTTCTCTTTTACATTTTTTCAATGGGTATTTGCAAGATTCCATCCAAACTTTAGCGTCGGAATCGCCAACTATTTTAGTAGTAGAAGTAAAAAGAGTAACAAAAAAAATGCGAAAGAACCCAATCACTTTTTAGGAGTAGAACGCGAAATGTTAATTCAGTTTTGTTCGGATAAAATTAAACAAGAGCATTTTGATTATTTCATTTTTGGACACAGGCATTTATTAATTGATCACCCAATAAATGAGAAATGCCGGTACATTAATTTAGGTGATTGGTATACAAAATGTCATTATGCCGAATTTAATGGCGAAACTGTTCTAATTAAAGAATTTGAAGAGTAGAAATTGTTCAGTACATTTTTATCGCCAATTCCAATAATCTATTAGAATAGCCTACTTCATTATCGTACCATCCAGATATTTTCAAAAGATTGCCATTCACTATGGTCAAGCCTGCGTCAAAAATACAGGAGTGCACGTTTCCAATAATATCTGAAGACACAATGGGATCATCAGTGTATTCAAGTATGCCGGCATACTCGTTCTCTGATTTTTGTTTGAACAAATTGTTTACCTCGCTTATCGTCAATTTACGTTCTATTTCAAAAGTCATTTCAGTAATACTCCCAACAGAAACTGGAACCCTTATCGCACTACCAAATAAACAACCATGTAGATGTGGGAATAGTTGTACTAAAACATTTGTTGCTCCAGTACTTGTAGGGACAATGTTTTCAGCTCCAGCACGAGCTCTTCGTAAATCTTTATGTGGGCTATCGTGCAAACTTTGATCACCCGTATATGCATGTACAGTTGTCAAAAGCCCTTTTTTAATTCCACAAGCTTCATCAATGATTTTAACCATTGGAGCGGCACAATTCGTTGTGCAAGATGCGTTAGAAATGATTTCTTCTTCCAATGAAAGGCTATTGTCGTTTATTCCCATAACAATGGTTGAAATTTCATCATTAACGGGTGCTGAAATAAGAACCTTTTTTGCGCCGGCTTTTAAGTGTCTGGAAGCACTTTCTTTTGTTCTAAAAATACCTGTACACTCTAGAACAACATCAATGTCTAATTCACCCCATGGCAAGTCTTCAGGATTCTTACAATTATACACGTAAACGATCTTGTCATTAATCTCTAGACAGTTATCTTTGGCGGCTACTGTACCGTCTAGCCTACCATGAACTGAATCGTATTTTAACAGTACTGCTTGTTGATTCAAATCCATCAAATCATTTATAGCAACTAATTCAACATTCGAATTGTTTTGAAGTGCACGAGTTACAACTCTTCCAATCCGACCAAATCCATTTATTGCTATTCTTACTTTCTTCATAACCGTTTATTAAAAAACCCCAACTAAACAGTTGAGGCTTTTTAAAATGTCTATCGATTAGTTCATTATTTTAATTTAATGAACCTAGTAACATCAGAAGTATTTCCAGCTTCTAATTGAACAATATAAGTGCCTTTTCCTGCTCCACTCATGTTTAAGTCCATTAGATGCTTTCCAGCAGCCATGTCCGACTTGTTCATGGTCTGAACAAGCTTACCGTTAACAGAATAAATATTGATCGTGACGTCTGTTCTTTGATTCAAAACAAAGGACAAACTACCAGCCTCATCCATAGGATTCGGATAAACGGACAATCCAGTAGCAAACGCATCGGAATTAAAGTTAAGATGCTCAGCGCTTTCATTACTTAATATGGAACCAGAAGTCCACATTCCTCTGCCGTGTGTGCCAAGATAAATTTCTCCCGCTCTAGACGACTCCTGCCAACCTCTTTGTTGCTGTCTAACTGCAAAAATAGGGACAGGACCAATTTCATTGATACATTGTGTCCAAGAGCTTCCACCATCACTTGAAGCCCACGGTCCAAAATCAGAACCGCAAACTAATTTTTGAGGATCTCTGTAATCAATAATTACATCAAGAATAGCCATTGAAGTTGGAATATTTCCTTGAACAGAAGTGGAAACCAGTGTTGCAGTACCTCCTGATTCGCAATTATCTAACTCCACGAGACTATTACCGCCTGTTCCGCTTCTAGCTACAATCAGTCGTTCTGGATTATTTTTATCAATGGCAATTCCATTTACTGGCCTTGTCGGCGAAGAATATATTTTGTCCACTTGTATTGACGTAGCAATATCCGTAGCGGCATAAACACTATCTAGACCTTTAATTCTCCATAACCCATCGTATGTACCCACATATACAATATTTCCATCCCATGAAAACTCAAAACACAACGGAACGGTGTTAAAGCTCGAACCAGCAGTCAAATCCCACCATTCCGGTAACAAACCAAATCTTGCTGCGTCTCTTGTCATTACAACTTGATAAACACTTGTATTGGCCAAAGAAACCAACATTGTCTGAACCCGATCTTGCAACAAAACCGTATCCAAAGGATAATTCAGCTTAATATCATCTCCACCCATCCAAATGGTATCACCTGTTCCAGGGTGTAGTGCATAAAAATTTCCACTAGGTGCAGTACCGTCAGAAAATAATGTGTCTGCATAATACAAGTCAGTGGTTAATGTGTGCGTAAGAATGTTCTCCGGAACATTAGAATTATAAGAATTACTATAATATGTTACCGTAGTACCTGCAGGTATGGTTGAATCAGTTGGGTAAAATTCTATATAATCCTGACTATCCATGTCATTAGGGTCTTCAAAAAATCTCAGCGGTGTATGAAAGACACCACAAGACTGTCCAATGATTCCACTACACGGTGGATCAATACCTTGCCAATTGTTTCCCCCATCTTCAGAACGAGAAATCGAGCTGTTATAAACGGTGGCAAACATTGCATCCGAATCATAATGAGAAATATCACAATCGAAACCATCACCCCCCATCACTTCTCGAAATTGTTGCGCAGAAGCCAAGGTATAATCATTATATAGCGTTCCATTATCTTGAGCTCCACCCATTACTGCTCCATTTCTGTCATGAGCAACGCTGTAGAATTGCGTTACATTATACCCTTTATTAGATGGATAAAAACCGACATTCTGAGAACCAACTCCTCCGTCGTTTCCATAGAAATATTGACCAATAGAATTGAATTTCATTTCATGGTTATCGGCATGAATGTAATTTGGTGAAAAAGGATTTGCGGACCAAAGTGATATTTGTTGCCATCCACCCCAAGTTGGTGAGCTACCAGGATCTTTAAACCATTGGTATTGATCAATCCCTCCAATAATGCAAGTTTCTGGATTACCCGGCACATAAGAAATTACTTGATCATAATTTCCTTGAGAGCTTAAAGATGTAGAAAATGGACTAAAAGAAGCTGATCCACCAGGACCAATATTAGTCCAAGTTAAACCGTGATCTTCAGATAAACGTACACTGTGCAATGTCCCTCCACCGGTAGATGCAGAGGCATAAATATTGTAAAAACCATCTTCGTTTTTCACATCTGTAACAGAACACTCTGCTCTTCCTATAGCGGTTGGTAAAGTGCCTGTGGGAAGTTGGCTAAAACTTCCACCAAAATCAGTTGAGATGTAATATCTGAAAGAACCACCTACTCTAGCGCATATAAACACGATGGAACCATCACCAGATGCTTTCAAATCATAACCATTTCCAGTTACTCCAGTAATTGCAGATGCCCCAGTCATTTTATCACTCGATACTAGGCATGTCGTACTACCAATATATATTTTATCAGACTGAGATGGATCACGCCAAATTTGCATGATAGATCCCGAAGTACCCGGTAAACTTGTCCAATTTAAAAGTTCATTTGTTGTGGGGTCAGGAACACAGTAATACACCCCATTTGCCCCGGCTTGAACACCGCTGCTGCCAAAAGTGAGTCCTCCTTCAAATTGATCACCTCCAGTTCCTACATAAATCGTTCCATCCGAGGTTGTCTCAATGGAGGATATACACAAAGTACCAACTTGCGCATCCCAACTTTCAACCCGAGTCCAATTGTTACCACGATCATTTGATTTGAAGAGGCCACCAGAAACAGATCCTGCATACATGATGTCATCATTAGAACGGTCAATTCCAATCGCCCTTGTTCTTCCGCCTATATTGTCTGGCCCTCTATCTACAAATGACAAGGATAAAGACTTGTTTTCGTGAAAACTAAACTTTTTCATTGCTTCCCAAGAGTCTAATCGGTCTTGCGGCTCGATTTTACCTGTTTTCGAATTCGCCAATAAAATTTCGTAATATTTCTGCCGTTCTTCATGATTAGAATACGACGTTTTTTTCGCAGTTACCCTAGGTTGGTAATCCTTAGTGCATTTTACACTCTCGTTTTGTACAAAAAATCCTACTGTTAAAGCTAGAATTGTAAGTGATCCAAATAATAAACCTTTTTTCATAATTTAATAATCGTGAAATAAATAATTTCTTTAGTCTGCCGAATTTACAAAATAGATTATTACAATCTTACAGGAATTAATAAATAGTTTTAATCTGACTTATTTAACGGCTACATACGCCCTTTTAAAGACAACTATTTGACCGTTATTGTTCATTTGTAATGACTTAAAAACATTTTTGTTCTTAGATAAATCTGTTATAAATGATTTTCAGCGTGATAAGAAGACCTCACTAATGGACCACTTTCTACGTAATCAAACCCCATTCTTAATCCTATTTGTTTGTACTCTGCAAATTTTTCAGGAGACACAAATTCTGCTACAGGCAAGTGCTTTGGTGTAGGTTGTAAATATTGTCCTAGAGTTACAACATCTACGTGTACTGACTTTAAGTCTTCTAAGGTCTCAATTATTTCTGTTCGGCTCTCACCTAAACCAAGCATTACTCCCGACTTTGTTCGCATACCACCTTTTTTTAACCTTCGCAGTGCTTCTAAACTACGATCGTATTTAGCCTGTATTCGAACTTCTTTCGTTAATCTCCTTACCGTTTCTAAATTGTGTGAAACTACTTCTGGAGCTACGTCAATTATACGTTGCATATTGTCCCACTTCCCCATGAAATCCGGAATAAGGGTTTCTAAAGTTGTATCCGGCGATTTTCTTCTAATCGCCCTAACGGTCATTGCCCATATTTCAGATCCACCATCAGGTAAGTCATCTCTATCTACAGAAGTGATTACGGCATGTTTCACACTCATGAGTTTAATGCTCTGTGCCACTCTTGCCGGCTCAAAAAGATCTACCTCTGCTGGTTTTCCAGTAGATACGGCACAAAAACCACATGACCTTGTACAAACATTACCTAGAATCATGAAAGTAGCTGTACCTGCGCCCCAGCATTCACCCATGTTAGGACAACTGCCCGACTCACAAATTGTATGCAGTTTATGCTCAGAAACAATGTTTCTAACCTCTTTAAACGACTCACCTGTTGGCAATTTAACACGCAACCATTTGGGCTTTTTGATACCGGATTTCCCAGATTCATTAACTGTAATTGCCGAATTTCGACTAGAAAGATTTTCCAAGGAATCGCTCATAATTTTTAGATATACTTCTTGCCGAATTGAAGGCAAAGATAAAATTCTGTAAAAATGAATTTGTTGTCGACATTTGTCATAATCGGAATTCGTCTTGGGTAGATGTTAACCTTTGTGCCAATCTCTAGAGCTTTTAAACCATCTCGAATTGAGCTAAATTCAAAATTAAATCCGCCTTTAAAAAAGGCTCCTGGAATAATCTTTAGTTCTAACAAACCTTTAGTGTTCGGCGCGCGTCCATATATGTTGTTTAAATTATGTGATTCAGGATCATACTTTTCAACAGCAATTCCAGCAACTTGTAGCCCATCAAATTTTATAATTTCTAAATAAACCGGTTTTACAAATCCAGCTGAAAGGCCAACATTCCAGTTCATACTTAGTTGCACTCCTTTTTGACGAAGTTTCTCATGAATAATTATTTTATGTCCCGTTCCAAAATCCAATGTAGAAAAAGCATTCATTTTACCGAAAACGTACCCCTTGCTGTTTTCATCTAAGGGATTGTAAATTTTGTACTCTTTTGGGTGTTTAACCACATCAAATTGTATCAAATACAATCGTTTTATTTTTGCTGTTTTATGCTTTGAATAATAAAAAGAACATCCCCAACCGTTGGTATTAAAATTAAGTCCGCCAAATGCCTCCGTTCGAAACATTGCATAACTCTTTTCAATTTCTGGTTTTTGAGCATGGCTCTCTGTTGCACCAAATAAGAGTGCTAATACAAGACCAAATACTATGTAATAACCTGAATTCATTTATCTTATACGAATTTACAATATAATAACGAAAATAGTAACCGAAAAGTTCATGAAAACGATAGAAATCTCCTACGAAAACAATCTCAGATCAAAAGCTACTCATTTAGCATCAGGAAGTACATTAGTAACAGATGCCCCAATAGATAACCACGGTAAAGGTGAAACGTATTCACCAACTGATTTATTATGCGCTTCCCTTGGCACGTGTATCACAACAATTATTGCCATTGAGGCAAACAGGTTAGCAATCGACATTCAAAACATGAAAGGAACAGTAAATAAAACCATGACAACAAATCCAAGGCGAGTGGCGTCAATTGAAATTTGTTTGGTGTTGTATGGTGGCTTTTCAGAAAATGAACAAAAACAACTGTATAATGCCGCTGTAAATTGCCCTGTATCCTTAAGCCTGCATCCTGAAGTTAAGCATGAATTAAAACTGACATTCAGCGCTATTTAAAATTGGAATCGCCTGTAGTAGACTCTACCGCAATCGCATCATTCGGTAATACAGATCCTATATCTGTTTTATAAGCCGGGCATGTACTTCCTTTATGAGCACCACATGAGGCAAACATAAGACCCATCCCAACAACTAAAAACATTACTTTATAAAACTTCATCCGTTCAAATATTAAAATTTAAGACCTCTTCTCGCGACAAAACTAGGACAATCTAATTTTGATTTTCAAGGAGCCCATTGCAAAGTTATTAACAACACTAAATCAAATACTTACAATAACGGATTAATACTAACTAATATTGCTGGCTACACAGACTCTTCGTCGCTAAAAACCACCGTTACATCTAACGGAACTCCTACTTCATGCTGATCTGACTTATTTATGCCATATGCAGGACATCTTTCATGTTTTTTTTTGAATAAAAAACACGACGTCATTAAAAACGTAATAGCAACCAGGAGAGAAACTAATTTTAATATTCTCATTTGAAAATAATTTTTATCTGTATCAAATTTATAACTTCTTGCCACATTATGCAAAAGTCGTTAAACTGAATTATGTCAATCAATGAAATAGTGCCGGATGTCTGAGAAAAAATACGTTACCATAAAGCCGTTTAAAATTGAGAAATCCTGGCTAACTGTTTTGCAAAAAGATTTTAGTCATTCTTATTTTTCAACACTGGTTAATAATCACCAGCAGGAAGAAAAAACACATACGATTTATCCTGACAGCAGCCTTGTTTTCGAAGCTTTTAACCGAACACCCTTCGAAAAAGTGAAAGTAATTATAATTGGACAGGACCCTTACCATGGAGAAGGACAAGCAAATGGATTGTGTTTTTCTGTAAATGATGGCTTAAAACACCCGCCAAGTTTAAAAAACCTACTTAAAGAATTATCATTAGACACAAAATGCTCTTACCCAAAAAGTGGAGATTTAGGTCCGTGGGCAGACCAAGGCGTATTGCTATTAAATGCCACGCTGACCGTTCGGAAAGGTGAAGCAAACTCTCATCGCGACCTTGGATGGAAACGTTTTACGGATGGTATTATTGAGAAATTATCGACACAAAAAACGGGGCTAATTTTTCTTTTGTGGGGTGGTTTTGCACAACGAAAAGGAAATAATATTGACTGCTCAAAACACCATATCTTGACTTCAGGACACCCTTCCCCACTGAGCGCTAATAGAGGCCATTGGTTTAATAATCGTCATTTTACAAAAACAAATACATTACTCATCGAACAAGGGAAAGAGCCCATAAACTGGAAATTAGTATAACAGAAGTTTTGTTTTAACGTTTAGAAAACAATTGAAAGCCTCAACAATCATATTGCTTCTCGTATTACTGTCCTTAAAATGTGTTGGGCAATTTAACCTACATTTTATTGGAGTTGAGAAAGAAATTTTAAAAGAGATACAAGTAATTGAAATAGCTAAAGATTCTTTATCTGCTTTACAAGAAGTAAATAGAATGGAAACTTACCTGTATTCCCAAGGTTATTTAACAGCCAATACAGATAGTATTCGTTGGTTCCAAAACGATGCTAATATCTACTTCCATTTAGGAGAAACGTTTCATTGGGCATCAATTAAAAAAGGCAATGTCGCGGACATTGCACTTATAAAGTCTGGATACCGCTCACGCATTCTAGACCAAAAAGAAATAAATGCAACAAGCATAGCAAAATTGCATTACGCAATGATTAACTATTATGAGAACAACGGATTTCCATTTGCCTCAAGTACATTAACGAACATCAATTATAAAGATTCTCTCTCTCTGTCAGCCGAATTAAGAATTGACAAGGGTCCTTTAAAACGCATTGATTCCATAATTGTAATTGGCACAGCTAAAATCTCTAAAATCTACCTGTCTAATTACATCGGAATTAAACAAGGATCTGTGTACAATCAATCCAAATTATCTGAAATTGACTCCAAATTAAATGAGCTTGGATTCGTTAAAGCATCAAAGTCCGCACAAGTTAGCTTTACCAAAAAGTACACGAAACTCTATCTGTTCTTAGACCATGTGAACTCTAGCCAGTTTAATGGAATACTAGGTATTTTACCTGACAATATTACGGGTAAAGTAACCGTAACAGGCGACGCAAAAATTGTCTTAAAAAATGCATTTACAAAAGGAGAGCTGATTTCTTTAAACTGGAGAAAATTACAATCACTTACTCAAGACTTGGATATCAAGATTAATTACCCTTTTTTGTTTCAAGGTCCACTTGGTATCGATGGAAAATTAAAAGTATACAAAAGGGACACCTCCTATATCGAATTACAACAGAGACTTGGATTACAATACTTACTTAGTGGGGGCAATTACCTCATGGTTTTTTTTGATAATTACAGTAGCTCGCTATTGGATGCGAGTAAATACGCTTCAAGTTCCGTGCTTCCTCCGTTTGCTGATGTAAAATTTAAACAATACGGCATTGCCATTAAACAATCTAGATTGGATTATTTAATTAACCCAAGAAAAGGAGTGAGTTTTGACTTTAAAGGATCAGCTGGAAACAAAATAATTACTAAAAATCCTGAACTAAACGAGATACTTTATGATAATATCCTATTGAATTCAATTCAATTAAAATTTGAAGCTACCTTAAATTATTTCTTGGCCATTGGAAAACAAAGTACTGTATTATTCAAAGTCAGGTCAGGCCAAATTATTAACAAGCAAGTATTTTTCAATGAACTTTTCAGACTTGGAGGCCTAAGAACGTTACGTGGGTTTGACGAAGAAAGCATTAACGCTTCTTTATTTGGAATTGCTACTTTCGAGTACCGTTTTCTTTTAGAAAGGAACTCAAACCTCTATTTATTTGGAGATTATGCTTACTACGAAAGAAATGTGTTGAATGCACACTTTAGCGACCGACCCATTGGTTTTGGCGCTGGAATTAGGTTTCAAACAAAACCTGGGATTTTCAGCATTAATTATGCCCTTGGAAGTCAACAGGGAAATCCTGTGTTATTAAAATCAGCTAAAATTCACTTTGGATTTGTTAATTACTTCTAATAACATATCTTGTGAAGGATGATGCTTTCTACGTTTTCTCTGGCCTTCTGTATGTTGCTTTGTCCAGTCAGTTTAGATAAGATTTCAAACTGTGATGAAATGGGTAGAAAAAGTTCTTCTAGCCCAAATGCTACCGTCGAATTTTTACTCGATTACTTAAGTGTTAGATATCCCAACGTGGATTTTGAAAATCTTATTTATGTTGGCATCAAACGGCAAGAACTCTACTACATAAAAAAAGGGCAACTGGTTAAGTTATACCGTATATCTAGTTCTGCCGAAGGTGCAGGCAATGTGTTTGGAAGCAATAAGACACCGATAGGTCTGCATACTATTCAAAAAAAAATTGGACAAGACGTGCCAATTGGAGGAATTTTCGAAGGCAAAAAGTTTATTGGAAAAATAGCTGCCGTTACTGACAGTGCTCAATCATATTCCAAAAAAGATAAAATAGTTACGAGAATTTTAACACTTCAAGGCGAAGAGACAGGAATTAATAAAGGCAATAAAAATATTGATTCATATCACCGAAGAATCTACATTCACGGTACGCTGGAAGAACATTTAATCGGGCAACCAGCCTCTCACGGGTGTATCCGTATGAAAAGTCAGGAGGTAATAGAACTTTTTGACTTGGTAACCCTCGGGCTAAATGTGATTATACTGAATAATTAATGCCTAAAGTTTGTCTGTTCACGCTGGCTATAATGTGAATTAACAAAGGATGTACTACTTTTACACACAGCCATTACAAATTAATTCTAATAGCATTGTTTAATTTTTATAAAATGGTTAGTGTGCAATTTTATTAAAACCTTTATTGTTGGTGAAGTTGTTTTTTTTATCCTGTTTTTTTTTAACGCTGCTTGGTTGCGCCGTATCGTCCACCAGTACCTACAACAACTATTCCTATTTGTATAGTCGCGGATCGATTATTAATCCTGAATTTAAAATTTACCACACCAACAATGATACTTCTGAGATTATTTTCAAAATCGAAAGTGCAGATCTCATATACAGCAGGTCTTCACCTGAATTTCCATACCAGTCAAAGTTTAAAATTAGCTATGCACTATATGAAGACCTTAACTCTCGGCACATTGTGGATAGTCTCACGACACACTTTATTGATATCAACCCCACCAAAAAGCACAAGCTTATCTATGGTCGAATGAAATTTCCTTATGAAGCTGGCAGGTCTGGAACCATCAAGATTACAACATTCGATCAACAGCGCAATCAAGAGCATAAAACCATTAACAATATTCGTAAAAGCTCTTTCTCGAGTAATCAAAATTTTCTTGCCATTGAGAATAATCGAAAAATGACAAGACCCTTTATCACTTCAGATGATTCCATCAAAATTCTTTCTGATCGGAATGCTGGAAGGCCATTTTATCTAAAATGTTTTAATGATAAATTTGGTATCGCAAGACCACCTTTTTCGTCCAGCGACATCATTGATTTTGACTTAATACCTAATGATACTTATCAAGTTAATCTAAGTGCGGTTGGCCAAGCCTCAATATTATTACCCAAAAATGGACTTGTACTGATACAAACTGACTCTTCAAAGGCCGAAGGTTTAACCCTCTTTCGTTTTGATAAAAATTATCCAAAAATTGCCAATGCTAATGGATTAGCTGAACCATTGCGGTATATCTGTAGCAATGACGAATACCAATCATTAACAGAAAGTGATAATCAAAAACTTGCCGTCGAACAATTTTGGATTGAAAGATGTAAAAGCAAAGATCGAGCACGAGAAATTATTCAAGAATACTATACCAGAGTGAATGAGGCGAATACCTATTTTACCTCGTATATTGAAGGTTGGAAAACAGACCGAGGGATGATTGCAATCATTTATGGCAAACCCTTAAATATTGAAAAAAGGAACGATTACGAAGTTTGGAAGTACGGACAAGGTTCCAGTTATCAAGCGCCTTCCCTTTCTTTCACCTTTTACAAAAGACAAAATCCATTTACAGACAACGATTACACACTAAAAAGAGAATATTTTTTTAAACCTGGATGGTACAGAGCGCTGGATATTTGGCGAGCAGGAAGAATTTATAAGGCAGGGACATGAATACAGACTACATCTACGGTATACGAGCCGTAATAGAAGCCATTAGCTCAGAAAAGGAAATCAATAAAATTTTGATACAACCGGGAATCCAAGGAGATCTTTTCAACGAGTTAAAAAAACTATTGAAAGAAAGAGATATACCGGTACAAAATGTGCCATTTCAAAAATTGAATAAGCTTTCTAAAAATGGCAATCACCAAGGTGTAATTGCCCTTGTTTCGCCAATAACATATGGAAACCTTGAGGAAATTGTAGAACGGAAAATTCAAGAAGGACAGAAACTTTTATTATTAATATTGGATCGACTTACAGATGTAAGAAACTTGGGTTCTATTGCCCGGAGTGCCGAATGTTTAGGTGTAGATGCTATTATTATTCCTAAACACGGTGCAGCCCAAGTGACAGCTGACGCAGTTAAAACATCTGCCGGAGCATTGAATAAAATTACTGTATGTCGCGAGGAGAATCTCAGAGACACGTTAATACTTCTGCAACAATTCGGAGTGATTGTGGCTGCATGTTCTGAGCAGGCAACCAGCAGCATAGATCGTGTAAATCTAAAAGTACCCTTAGCAATTGTAATGGGATCTGAAGAAAATGGGGTTTCAAAAGAAATTTACAAGCGATGTGATATCCATTTCCAAATTCCAATGGTGGGGCAGATAAAATCCATGAATGTCTCCGTTTGCTGCGGAATCGCTTTGTATGAGGTAAATAGACAGCGAAATGCGTAGTCCTATGCGTTTTAGCCTAGAAAATTACCTACTATTCGGAGTTTTGGTTTTTGCTGCCATAATGCGCTTGTGGAATATAGATCACTGGACATTTACCAACGATGAATTAAGCGCACTCAGCAGACTTCAATTTGACTCATGGACTGAAATCTTAGAACATGGCATTAAAGCCAATGACGCTCATCCAGCGGGAACACAATTCTTTCTTTATGTTTGGACTTCTATATTTGGCACATCCGAAATAGCAGTAAGGCTTCCATTCGTGGCATTCGGACTTCTATCAACCTTTGGCATTTATCAGATTGGCAAAATTTGGGTCCATAAACATGCAGGAATTATAGCTGCGACCTTATTTGCAGGACTAGGATTTACCATAACATATTCCGTTTTAGCGCGACCTTATTCATTAGGAATATTGGGCGTAGTCTGGACACTTCTATTTTTATGCAAACTGGTTAAAACATCTCCGAAAAATTCATTCTTAAACTATTTAGGATTAGGCATATCCCTTTCCCTGAGCGCATATACACATTATTTCGCCGGCGTAGTTGCCGTCACAATTTTCGCATTAGGATTCTACTTTATTAACAAAAAACAACTCAAACTCTATCTGAGTTCTGGACTTTTCGCTTTTGCGCTCTACATTCCTCACATCTCGGTGTTCTTACATCAATTCACTAAAGGTGGAGGAGGAACACCCTGGCTTGGTGCGCCAGAAAAAGACGCAATCGTAACTTTTCTTAATTATGCATTTAATGAAACTTGGATTATTTGGGGGGGGCTACTCCTGTTTCTTTTAGTACGGACCTTTTTATTTAAAGGTCATCGGATTACATCAATTGCCATTTTCGGGTTCATCCTATTTTCTTCAACATTTTGCTTTGCATATTTCTATTCCATTTTCCAAGCTCCAATTTTCCAATATTCTGTAATGGTATTCGGTTTTATAGGTTTACTCTTGTTCATGGCAGACCTAACTTTTTTCCCAGAAATAAAAGCACATTTGGTTCAAACAATATTCTTGATGGGCATATTGGCATTAACAACTATCTATTGGAATGATTACAGGATTGAATCCAGATTTGGCACCTTTGAAAAAATTGCTCAACATCTGGACGAATGGAGTGATGGTAAAAAAGACATTCGGCATTTAACTTCTATTAACTCAACTCGTTATTTACAATATTATTTAGATAAACACGAAAGCCCTGTAGAATTTGAAAATTTTAAAGTCGGGTACAATCTGGCTGGTTCGGATGAATTAAAAGAATTGGTTAACATCATTAATAACCACAAAGGGGCATTCGTATCCTACTCCAAGTCAACATTTCCTTCCAGGTTAGAGGCTAAAGAAATTATAAAATGTTCATTTCCCAAAGAAGTAGCTTATTTTAAAGGAGAGAATTGTGAATCCACACTATATTCAACTGGTGCTGACAATACACAATATAGCTATCAGAAAAAATTATCAATCGATGGAGAAAGTAAGGATACATACCTTTTTAAAAACTCATTTTTATGGCAAGAATTTGGCATAATTAACGACGCTCAAAACTACAATCTAATCGTTGTTGGACAAGCAAAACTTGCCTCTATACAAGAATCTGTAATTGTAATTGACATTAAACGGGATGGTAAAGCAATTCAATACCAAGGAGAAGTCTTCTGGAAAGGAAGTGACCTCAGGAATTTCATCTTAGAACCGAATACTTGGGGCTTCTGCACAGCTGTTGTGCAGCTACCAGAAACGCTTAAAAATGACGATGAGATTTCCGTATATATTTACAACCCAAACAATGTATTAATTGGCTTACGTAATTATGAAATTAAGATATCTAGTAATTAGTGCTTTTGCTTTGTGCTTTATGCATATTGGTTGCCAGCAAAAACAAGTAGAGGAAAACGAAGAAGTAGATCTAGAAGATTTATTCAACCCACAGCAAAAAAATCAAGTTGTTGATTTGGCAAAATTGAATTTGTCCTGGCTGGAAGGGAATTGGAAAGATTCAATTACCTGGGCTCATCGACAATCTCAAATTATAGAAATTTGGAGAATTGAAGACAGTGTGTTTTTAGGCACTGGTCTTCAAATCAAAAATACAAGGGATACCATGACTGCTGAAAACATAACAATAGACCTCAAACAAAATCCTGTTTATTTTATTGCAGAAGTCGTCGGGAAAAATACTCAACAAACATTTAGATATCAACTTAAAAGTTTTGGTGTGGATTCTGTTTGTTTTGAAAATAAGGCTTTGCAATTTCCTCAAACTATCACTTATAAAAAATCAAATGACTACGCCATTCAAGCAACCGTTAGCGGAAATATTTCTGGTACATTGAGAAGGCAATCAACTTTTTTAAAAAGGTTTTAGCTTAATTGCGCTTGTTTAATCTGAACAGCTTCTGCAAAAGAAATCTCTTGTGCTTTGCACGCTGACCAAGATAAATAATCAAAATATTGAAGTACCACGCGTTCATTTGGGCTTTTAAAAGTTAATTTCAAATCACTATACATTTGATTGAAAATTGTCAATCGAACTTCTTTATCATCTGTTTTAATCAGCTTTTTCAGATACTTAATAATTAAAAATTCAACCTGATAATCTTTCTTTTGCTTTTTTAAATGTCTAGATGTTGATTTAATGATATACTCCAGCAAATCGTAATTTTCAAGTTCAAAATGAATAATTAAATTGAACAATCGCGCAAAATTGTATATGTCCTGACGCAGCGTTTGTTCGTTGTCATTTAATAATTTATTCACCCACTTTAAGGCATTACTATACTGTTCACAGCCGAAATACACATACGTTAGATTATAGTAGAACACAATTTTCTGCTCTTTATTAATCTTTTCATTATAAGAATCTATCCCCTTGATAATTTCTTCCGCAATTTTTAACGATTCATCGTATGTACCTTTGCGGTCACAAATCATTAATTCAGCAATATAACTAGAGGTGAAAATCTTTACCTTAACATCGATACTTTCAAATCCTTTTTCGTTCGGCAGTTCCCGCATCATTTGAATGGTCTCCGTAGCTCGATCCAATTCATTGTTGTCTATATAGCAATACAGGAGATTTTTTAGTGTTCTAACATACCGTTTAGCTAAATCACTTTTGAGCAGCGGATTCTTGTCTAATATTGTTTTTACTCTTAGAAATTTAAAAAAGCTTGTTTGGTAATCTCTGTTCGTTGCCGCGCAGAGTCCTTGGATGTAATAGCAGATGGTTGCTGCTCTCGATGATAGTGCTGTATTTTTACCTTTTATTAACGGGTGCTGGGCAATTTCATCTACCTCTTTGCGCTCTTTTTCATTTTTTGAAAAACCACCCGATCGGTACAGAAAGTTTATTCTAGAATACAACATTTGGTACTCTGCCAAATTTCTAAGCTTATCAATTACTTCTTGTTCTTCTTCAATCAATTCATCCAAATTCCTATCAAAACGACCTGCTTCATAAGCCTCTTCTAATAATAACTTTTCCCAACCAAGCAATTCAAACCAATAGTAAAATTTCTCGTGCTGTATAGCTTGTTTCTTCGCTCTGGATACAAATTTATTGCATTCAGAAAACAACGCTTTCCTATATAGAATTTCAACATTCTTAACTTCTTGTTTCAATACGGAACTAATTGTTTTATCCGAATGAAAGGACCTTAGACTTTTAAGAATAAGCTTATATAAGTGGTTTTTTTCAGAAGGGAAGTGTTTAATAAACGTTTCTGTTTTAAATGATTGTTTTATATCCTCTTCATCATAGCTTTTTTGTTTATCAATGCAATCGAAAATTTTAAGATAGTTTTTTTCACCGCTCTGTAATGATGATGATAATTTAAAGAATCGTTTTTCGCTTTTAGATAGCGATTTTACGAGGTCGAAAAGTTCTGTTGATGCCTTCATAGGAATACTATATAGTGCGGAAATGGGTTTTCGCTAATCTACGCAAATATTGTGTATTTAGCAATCCAATAATAATAACCTGGCGGTCACATTTAATTTAAATCGAATGGAATCTTCAATTAGGTTAATTCAATAATGCAGTTGGATTAACCCGTTGCAATTGTATTCAAAAAATTTAGAGCCTCTCGAATTTGAATCTCACTTGCCGTTTGGTTGATTACAGAAACTCCCATCTCTTTTAAAAAAGTAAAATTAATGGTGCTACCCATATTCTTTTTATCATTTCTCATAATCTCGAGCAGTGCATCGTGTGTTTCACGTCCAATGTTTGGAATTTTATACGTTTTTAGAACCGTTTTTGTTAATCGCTTAAAACAAGCTTCTGACGTTATCCCTGTTTCTTTTCCAATCCAAGCCTCCGCAATCATACCAATAGCTACCGCTTCTCCATGAAGTAAGACCGTCGATGAATTCAGATAATGCGTTTCAATAGCATGGCCAATAGTATGTCCAAAATTCAGTTTCTTTCGGTCTTTTACATCTTCAAAATCAGTTAATACTAACCTGTTTTTTAACTCAACTGACCTAAAAACCAATGATTTAATGTGTTCAAGATCTAAGCATGAACTTTTGGTAGCTTCTTGCCAATAGGCATTATCTAGAATCGCACCATGTTTTAATACTTCAGCAAAACCACATTTCATTTGAAGTTCAGGCAAACTTTTGAGAAAATGAACATCGATAATGACTAATTCTGGTGTTGAAAAACTGCCTATAACATTTTTTAATCCTACAAAATCTACACCTACTTTACCACCTATCGAAGCATCCACCATCGCTAATAATGATGTGGGAATCTGAATAAAAGGCACCCCTCTTTTAAATGTGCTGGCAACAAATCCTCCAAGATCAGTAACTACACCGCCGCCCAAATTGATGATGATATCATTCCGTGAAATTTTTAGATTGACTAATGATTCCCAAACCTCTTTACACCCTTCTATGTTCTTGTTTTCCTCACCACTCTTTATTTGAATAATCTTAGCTTGGTTAAGTCTCTCATTTGAACTAAGCAACATCGGCCAGCAATACTTGAGCGTATTTTCATCTGCGATCAAAACAGGGTTTTTTTCTGGATGTTGATCTAAATAGTTCGCGAGTATCTGTCCTGCACTTCCAAAAAGTATATCATGATCAAATGAGGCTAAACGATGACTTTCTTCCATAAAACAAAGAAAGAAAGAATAGAACAGATACGGAAGGATATTTTAAATTGGTTGAATAATTATATTTGTGCCCGATGATTTCATTTGACGACACAGAAACAGCCTTTAAAAGCAAAACAGATGCTGAATTAAACAGGGCTTATAAACTGTTTAAATTAGTAGGCAGCAACACATTAGTGTCTTTTGGAAAGTGGGCTACTAATGTTGCCCTATTGCTGAAATTACCCATAAAAGGCCCCGTAAAAGCGACCATTTTTAAACAATTTTGTGGTGGAGAAACCATCGCTGAATGTGACCCCACCATCCATAATCTTTGGAAATTTGGTATTGGAACTATTCTAGACTATTCTGTTGAAGGTAAAGAGAGTGAAGCTGATTTTGAAAGAACTTGTTCAGAAATTTTACGAACTGTTCAGCGTTCAGATCAGGAAGAGTCTATTCCTTTTAGTGTATTTAAAGTAACGGGAATCACGACGTTTTCTCTACTCGAGAAATTGAGTTCAAACCAACAATTATCTGCAGAGGAAGACAAAAAATACGATCAGTTTTACAATCGGATAGATCGCATTTGTGCAGCTGCTTTTAATGCGAATACACCTGTATTTATTGATGCGGAAGAAAGCTGGATACAAGAGGCCATTGATACAATTTGTACTGCAATGATGGCGAAATACAATAAGAAAAGTGCCATTGTGTATAACACTATACAATTGTATAGATGGGATCGATTAGCTTACATTAAAAAGCTACACAGCCAGGCTAAACAAGAATCATTCTTTCTTGGCTTAAAATTAGTCCGTGGAGCCTATATGGAAAAAGAACGTGAACGGGCTAAAGATCAAAACTACACCTCCCCAATACAAAAAGATAAACAAGCTACAGATCAAGATTATGACGATGCATTACAATATTGCATCGAAAACATTAATACCATTGCCTTTTGCGCTGGAACCCATAATGAACACAGCACGCTTTATCTGACAGAGCTCATGAAAAAATATGGTGTAAAGAAAAACAACGCGCATATATACTTTGCACAGTTATTAGGTATGAGCGACCACATCAGCTATAACCTATCTGATGCGGGTTATAATGTAGCTAAATATGTTCCTTACGGTCCGGTAAATGATGTGCTGCCCTATTTATTGAGGAGAGCAGACGAAAATACATCAGTCGCAGGACAAACCTCACGAGAACTGGCTCTTATCATGAAAGAAAGAAAACGCAGAGGCGCTTGTTAATTGCAGGGGCAAATGCCTACACTATCCTTTCTCGTAACTTCTAGTATTCTAGTTCTTAGCCCTTTTTCTACTAGAAAATATAAATTTTCTCTATCGCTTTGACTCAATTCAATCCTATAAATAGGATTAGGGTGCTGTCTAGGATAGCTCTGTTCATGAATTACTTTACCATCTTTGAAAATGCTTAAAGCAGTTAGGCTGTCTATACCTACACATTCAAATTGACAAGAATTTGATTGAGTTAACTCAAACCCATTTTCAAACAGTTTTGACAAAATCATATTATTGGGCATAAATAACGGTAGTTGAACTGAATCACTTTGATTTCCACAAGCACATGTTTCATTAAAATCATGAAACCTTATAACCTGTGAAATTGAATCTACCGTATTTAAAGCAAAAGTTATTTTATACTTATCATCCGCAACAACATAGTTTTTTACAGATCCTGATGTTTCACTTTCTGAAAACAAAACACTACCCCGCTCCACTACATTGAAAACATCCTGGCTAGATAAGCCGTAGCAATCCATTTGACATGCTCTGAATTCTGAAATTACTAATTGACTATCTTCTATTGAGGAAAGAACACGTTTTCCCGGCATCCACTCGCAACCTCTGCCATTAAACATGAAATAAGTAGCAATTAATCCCATGCCTACACCTACTAAATATACACGTACTCTTCTTCCAATTTTCATTCTTCGAAAGTACTCATTCTACTTCCAAATTTGTGAATCAGATAAAAAAATAAACCACAGAAAATGTTATCTGGCGGCCATTAATAAATTAAGATCTTGATAGGGTAATCCAAATGTTTCTCCCAAATAGGAGGAAGTTAACGACCCTCTGTACATATATACACCATGACGAAAACCTGGATTATCATAGATTATTTTCTCCATTCCACCACCTTCTCCAATATCGATTATCAAAGGTGCAAAAATATTGCTCAAAGCAAAGGATGCAGTTCGGGGTACACTTGAGGCGATATTAGGTACACAATAGTGCACTATACCAAACTCTTTATAGATGGGGTCCTCATGAGATGTTACCCTTGATGTTTCAAAACAACCTCCTTGGTCAATACTAACGTCAATGATCACAGAACCTTCTTTCATATTCTGAACCATTGTCTCGGTAACCACCATTGGTGTTCTGCCAGCTTGTGCACGCAAAGATCCTATAGCCACATCAGCTCGTCGGAGTGCCTTAGCCAAGACTTTTGGAGTAATTACAGATGTATAAATCCGCTGCCCTAATGAATTCTGTAAACGCCTGAGCTTGTACGTAGAGTTATCAAATACTTTAACAATAGCACCCAAACCAAGCGCAGCTCTCGCAGCAAATTCTGCGACTGTTCCTGCTCCAATGATAACAACCTCAGCAGGTGCAATTCCAGCAACACCACCAAGCATCATTCCTCTGCCTGTGTCTTCACTTAAATAGCGTCCTGCAGTTAATATGGCCGTATTACCTGCAATCTCACCCATGGATCGAATAACTGGAAAAATTCCCGAATTATCTTTCACATAATCCCAGGCAATTGCAGTAACCTTTTTCTCCATTAATTTCTTTAACGTGTTTTTAGGTTGAACAGCAAGTTGTAATGCAGAAAATAATGTCTGCTTCATTTGCATCATTTCGATTTCTGTATTAGTTGGAGGAGCAACCTTGAAAATCAAATCTGCTTTAAATACTTCTTCTGTATCATACGCAATTCTTGCGCCTGCCTCACTGTAATCAGAATCCGTGAAATTAGCACCCGTTCCGGCCTTGGTTTCAATCACTACAGTATGGCCATGAGCTGTCAGCAACCCAACCGCTTCGGGTGCCAAAGCCACCCGATTCTCCATAAATGATGTTTCTTTTGGAATTCCGATGTAGAGTTTCTTATTCTTTTTGCCAACCTCTAACATTTCTTCCTGAGGCATCAACGCTGCTTCTTGAGCAAGTGATTTCAGGGCATCGCCGGATACAATCATTGATTTATCGTTATTAACCGAATATTCTTCAGTTCTTGAACGATAATCCTTACGTAATTATCAGGTAAAAGTTTCTTGATTTTTTCTGACCACTCAACAAAACAATACCCACTACCATCTAGATATTCTTCTATCCCGATATCATAAGCTTCTTCATCAGACTCAAAACGATAGCAATCAATGTGATAAATAGAACCATATAATTCAGAATAATATTCATTCACAATAGAATATGTAGGACTGGAAGGTTCATCATCTATACCCAATTGTTTACAAAGCTCTGAAATCAATGTCGTCTTGCCAGCACCCATTTGGCCGTCTACCAAAATTAAACCCGGTGACAGTACCTTTAAAATTTTTGTTGCTGCTAACGGCAAACTATCTAGACTAGCAACACGTATCTCCATCATTTTGCTTTTAGTTCTACATATGGTATAAGCACTTCTTCTAATGAAATGCCTCCATGTTGAAATGTGTTGTTATAAAATTTAACGTAATGATTGTAATTATTGGGGTAAACAAAAAAACTATCTTCCTTAGCAAATATAAATGAACTACTCATATTTTGCTGTGGCAAAAAACAGTCTCTTGGGTTTCTTACTTCAAAAACTTCATTCGCCTTGTAATTCAAGTTTTTACCTTGTTTATAACGAAGGTTCGCATTTGTATTTCTATCTCCAACTACTTTTATAGGGTCATTTACTTTTATCATTCCATGATCTGTTGTTACCAACACACGCATCTTATTCTCTGCAGCTAGTTTAAACAAATCGAATAGTGGCGAATGTTCAAACCAACTTAATGTTAAAGACCTGTAGGCAGATTCATCATCAGCTAACTCCCTGATTACCTCCATGTCTGTTCTGGCATGAGACAACATGTCAACGAAATTATAAACTACTACATTCAATTTGTTCTGTAATAAATTAGAAAAATTATCTACTAACTTTTTACCTTTTTCCAAATTGGTAATTTTAGTGTACGAATGTTTAACGTCCTTGCCCAAACGCTTTAAATTGGCTGTTAGCAACTCGTTTTCATATAAATTCTTACCCCCTTCGTCTTGATCATTTTTCCACCATTGTGGATACTTTTTTTGAATTTCTGTTGGCATCAACCCTGCGAATAAAGCATTTCTCGCATATTGCGTAGCAGTAGGTAAAATACTGTAGTACACTTCTTCTTTCTCCACCGTATAAAGGTCACTTAATGCTGACCTAAGTATCCGCCACTGATCGTACCGTAAATTATCAATAACAAAAAGCATAACAGGTTGATTACCGATTGCAGGGGCTATTTTTTTCTGCATCAAAGTATGCGACATCACGGGTGCCTCTTCCACGCCATTTAACCAAAAGGAGTAATTATTTGCTATGAATCTGCTAAAAAGTTGATTCGCTTCTTTTTTTTGCATTTCAAAAATTTCCAGCATACTTTCTTCATCGGAATTTTCTAACTCCAATTCCCAATGAACTAACTTTTGATAAAATTCTACCCACTCCTCGTAATTCATTCGATCTTGCAATTGCATGGAAATTTGTCGAAATTCACGTTGATAAGATGTAGTAGCCTTTTCACTCACTAATCTTTTGGACTCCAAATTCTTCTTTAAGGACAAAAGTATTTGGTTAGGATTGACTGGTTTAATTAAATAGTCCGCAATTTTTCCACCAATGGCCCCTTCCATTATTGACTCCTCTTCACTTTTAGTAATCATTACAATTGGAATAAATGGGTGCTTACTTTTAATTCTATCTAACGTTTCTAAGCCCGATAATCCAGGCATGTTCTCATCTAATAGAACCAGATCAAAATGTTGCTCATCTATCTTGTCTATTGCGTCATCACCACTGTTGACGGTCTCTATTACATAGCCCTTACTCTCTAGAAATATGACATGTGGTTTCAACAAGTCTATTTCATCATCTGCCCAAAGAATTTTATTACTCATACACTTCTGTCTAAAATTGAATAGTTTTGCTCTGAACAAATTTAAGATTCAGCGCATTGGTTAACAAAAAGAAAATATTTAACGACCCAATCTATGGTTTTATTTCCATCCCGCACGAACTTATTTTGGACCTTATCGATCATCGATATTTTCAACGACTTAGAAGAATCAAGCAACTGGGCTTAACAGACTTCGTTTACCCCGGGGCATTGCACACCCGATTTCACCACGCGCTGGGGTGTACTTTTTTAATGCAGCAAGCGATTGCCTCTCTACGTCAAAAAGGTCACGAAATAACGGAAACGGAAAATATAGGTGCAATAATAGCCATCCTTTTGCATGATATTGGACATGGCCCTTTTTCGCATGCCTTAGAGCATACTGTGGTACAAGGAATAAACCACGAAGAAATTTCTTTACTCTTTATGCAGCAATTGAATAAGGAGTTTGACGGCCAATTAGATACCGCTATTGCCATTTTTAATGATTCTTACCCAAAGAAGTTTTTGCACCAATTGGTATCCAGCCAATTAGACATTGACCGATTAGATTATTTAAAAAGAGATAGTTTTTATTCTGGCGTTTCAGAAGGAATTGTTAGCAGTGAGCGTATCATTGACATGCTTGATGTAGTCAATGATAGCTTGGTAATTCAGCAAAAAGGGATTTATTCTGTTGAAAAATTTATTGTGGCTAGGAGGTTAATGTATTGGCAAGTTTATTTGCACAAAACAGTGATTTCTGCAGAATTTATGCTGGTGAAAATATTAGAGAGGGCTAAACTTTTAACAAGTCAAGGAGAAAATCTGTTTTGCTCAGAAGTTCTTAAGTTCTTTTTATGTAACCAAGTTGATAAAAAAGACTTTCAAGAAGGCAATGCGCTCGATCAATTTGCCAAATTGGATGACTATGATTTAATGGGGGCAATAAAAGTCTGGTCAGAGCATTCAGACAAACTACTTCGGTTTCTTTGTAAAGCCATTGTCAATCGAACCTTGTTTAAAGTGATTATCAGTAAGGAACCCTTTGATGATGAAATTGAAAACAAAATAGTTCAGCAAGTTATGGATACTTATGGGATGAATAGAGCAGAAGCCGCCTCCATAATTATTAACGAAGAAGTCGCCAACAATGCCTATAACTCAGCGTATGATTCAATTAATGTTCTTTTTAAAAATGGTGAAGTAAAGGACATTGCGGATGCATCTGACAACCTCAACATTCAAACACTTGCTTCGCCTGTTAGAAAGTATTTTATGTGCCACCCCTTATTGAACTGATGAAACTATTCTGTTCTATATTGTTGGTTTTAAGCTGTTTAATGTCTTTTTCGCAAAGTCAAAATAAGCAATCCCCTATTGGAGAAATTTTTGGTAATGTCCAGGACTCTATTGATAATTCATCGCTTAGCTATATCACCATTCGGGTGTTTACCGAGAAAGATAAAAAACTAGTGGGCGGATCAGTATCCTCCGAGAACGGTACTTTTTCAATTTCCAATTTACCTTTTGGCTCCTATTTCATCGACGTTAGTTTTGCTGGATATCAGACCAAATTATTTGAAAACATCAATCTTAGCAAAAACGAATCAACCCATCAACTTAAAAATATTTTAATGGCTCCATTGATGCTTGATGAAGTGGAAATTAGTAGTAGCCGACCACTAATTAATTATGAAATAGACAAGAAAATAATCAATGTGGAAGACCAGATTAATACCGACGGTCAAAGTGCAATAGAAATCCTGGAAAACATCCCATCCATTACTATCAGCGCCGAAGGTACCGTAAGTCTAAGAGGGAGCTCTAGTTTTACATTACTAATCGATGGAATTCCCACAATCATGGATGCTAGCGATTACCTTGCGAGCATTCCCGCGAGTACCGTTAAAGAAATTGAAGTAATTACAAACCCGTCCGCTAAATACGATGCGGAAGGGACAAGTGGGGTTTTAAATATTGTAACAAAAAAAAATAAGCTTGAAGGATTGAGCTTACTAATTAACGGTCAATTAGGCCTATACAAAAACAACAGCTCCAATATTTCTCTTAGCTCAAAACGAAAAAAATCTTCTTTTGACCTTAATGCAAGTTTTCGCATGAGAAGTAATCCAAATGAGCAAATAAACAATCGAATCACAACCTACGACACCGTTATTAATAGACTTTACAGTTCTGGAGATAAAAATTGGAGGCGAACAAATTTCGGGATTAATGGCAGCTACAGCTGGAAACCAAACAATTCACATATTCTCTTGCTATCCGGTAAGCTAAAGTCCAATTTAATGAACCCTTACAACAACCTCCAGTACACAAATTATAGCAATGCTGTTGTAACGGATGAATTCAGGACAACTGCACATAATTATATTCAATTCATGAATAATTCCTTTAGCTTAAATTATCAATATAATTTCAAACGCAATAAAGAGCATAATTTAAGTTTCAAGGCAATTGCTAACTTCTCAGGAGCAAATCAACAAGACACCACATTAACTTATGATACTGAAGGAAGAATAATAAGTGGAAATCTATACACTGAAACCGGCCCTTCAAACTCCAATCGCTATAAAGTAGACTATACCAGGCCCATGAAGAATATGAAATTACAATCCGGTATTCAATCTCAATTTGGTAATAGTGGTGATGTCGGTAAAAACTATACTTTGGACACCATAACAGACACTTTTATTTTTGATTCTATATATAGCTCAGACGTAGACTATGTTCGAGATATTCATGCTGCCTACGTTATGTTAGGGGGAAAACAAAAGCAATTTGGCTACCAAATTGGGTTAAGAGCCGAGTATACGTTTCGCAGTATTTCTTCTTCTAATTCAATAAAATTTAATGACATCAATCGATTAGACTGGTTCCCTTCAGGGCATTTCTCGTACAATTTAAAAAAAGGAGGTCAGCTCATGGCTAGTTATTCCCAAAGGATTCAACGACCAAGAAGTTATTACTTTGAGCCTTTCATTACTTGGACTGGCCCCTTTAATGTAAGAAGTGGCAACCCTAATTTACAGCCTACTTATATTGATGTATTCGAGCTTAATTACTTACATCCTCTATCAAAAAACAATTTTTTTAGTATTGAAGGTTATGCCCGAAAAAACAAAGGCATAATACAACGTTTATCTACTGTTTACGCACAAGATATCTTAATAACTCGTCCAGAAAATATTGGAAATTCAGCAGCTTATGGACTAGAAGCTTCTATTGATTATCAAATGTTTAAATGGTGGAAAATAAATACAGGTGGTAATGCCTTTTTATACCAGCTATCCGGTCAATTAGCAGAAGAGCTGTATTCGGCAGAATCCATTAACTATAATGTGCGGCTTACATCTACTTTTACCGTCCTTGAGAATTGGTTTGTACAGTTTATATCCCGATACCAAAGTGGATCCGTTACTGCACAAGGACTGGAATACAGCAATTTCACCCAAGATGTTTCTATTAAAACCAATCTTGCATCAAAAAAGATATCCATTACCCTTCAAGGCCGAAATGTTTTAAATACTGCAAGGCGTCAATCCATTTCAACCATTGAAAATGTATTTTTATACAGTAGATCTATTCCGTATTACCCTCAACTCTTTCTTTCTTTGTCTGTTAAGCTGAACAACTATCAAAAAAAATACGAAGACCAAGAAGAAATGGATGATTTTTAGTTATCACTTGCTTAAACTGAGAAGGAAAAAAAGTGATTTACCTACAATAACAATTTCATCTTGTTGTTAAATCGGAATTGCTGTTGTAATTTTTCTATTTTTGGGACAATGGAATTTTCAGCAAATCAAATCGCTCAATTACTCGATGGGACGGTTGAAGGAAATGGAGATATAAAAGTCAATAATCTTTCTAAAATTGAAGAAGGTGTTCCAAAGACACTTTCTTTTTTAGCTAACCCTAAATATGCTGCGTACATTTATTCCACCAAAGCATCCATTGTAATTGTTGCCCATTCATTTGTGCCGGAAAAAGCAATACCCTCAACTTGTGTATTGATTAGAGTAAAAGATCCATACAGTTGTTTTGCATTATTACTAGAGAAGTATAACCAATCCAAAAGTAAAAAAGTCGGAATTTCGGAATCCGCTAAAATCGATTCGACGGCCTCTATCGGACCTGATTGTTATGTTGGTGATTTTGTTTCAATTGGAATAAATACAACCATAGGCGAAAATGTGAGACTATACCCGGGGTGCATTATTGGTGATAATGTTACCATAGGCAGCAATTCCATCATTTTCTCGAATTCTGTAATTTACAGTGATTGTGTATTGGGTGAGTCATGTACCATTCATTCGGGAGTTGTCATCGGGTCTGATGGATTTGGATTTGCACCGAGCTCGGATCAAGAATACAATAAAGTTCCCCAAATTGGTAATGTCATTCTTGAAAACCAGGTAGAAATTGGAGCAAATACGTGTATTGATAGAGCAACGCTTGGTTCGACCATTATTCGAAATGGAGTTAAACTCGATAACCTTATTCAAGTAGCTCATAATGTTGAGATTGGCGAACATACCGTTATTGCAGGTCAAACAGGAATCGCTGGTTCTACAAAAATTGGTTCCAATTGTTTAATCGGAGGGCAAGTCGGAATTGTTGGGCACATATCAATTGCCAATAACGTAAAAATCGCCGCTCAATCTGGCATTCAAAATAGTATTGATGTGGACGGAGCAGTTGTTCAGGGATCTCCAGCATTCGCAATTGGAGATTATAAAAGATCTTACGTATTGTTTAGATCCTTACCAAGGATAAAATCTAAACTAGACAACATAGAAAAAGAAATAAAAAACTCGAAATAAGAAACAATGAGCGAACAGCAAACAACGCTTAAAAAAGAAATTACCATGAGTGGTGTTGGTCTTCACACTGGCGAAACGGTTAACATTACCATTTTACCCGCCGTAGCTAATCATGGCTACAAATTTCAGCGCATGGACTTAAAAAATCAACCTGTTATTAAAGCGGATGCAGACCTGGTAATTAGTACCGAACGCGGAACCACACTGGAAAAAAATGGGGTACGGATTTACACTACAGAACATTTGCTTGCTTCGTTGTACGGCATGCAAGTGGACAATGTTCTTATACAATTGGACGGACCAGAAATTCCTATCATGGACGGAAGTGCGATGCTTTTTGTCAATGCCATTGAGGAAGCAGGAATTGAGGAGTTAAAAGCAGAAAGAGATTATTTTGAATTTCAAATTAATCAACCATATGAAGACTTGGACAAAGGCATTGAAATGCTTGCTATTCCTTACCCTGAATTTAGGCTCACTGTAATGGTAGACTATGAATCCCCAGTTCTTGGGACTCAACATGCGAACATCTATTCAATAGCCGACTTTAAAAAAGAAATAGCGCCGTGTCGAACATTTGTATTTTTACGAGAATTAGAAGCGTTGGCTAGAGCTGGATTGATCAAAGGTGGAGACATAGACAATGCGATTGTTTTAGTAGAGCGAGACGGAATACCCAAAGAAGAATTGGCAGAGCTTGCTACGTTATTAGGCAAAGAACACCTGGAAGTCGATATGAGAGGGATTGGCACATTAAATAATGCCGAATTGAAATTCATAAACGAACCTGCAAGGCATAAACTTTTGGACATTATTGGAGATTTGGCTCTAATTGGCAAACCAATTAAAGGACATATTTTAGCAGCAAGACCAGGTCATTCGGGTAATGTTTCTTTTGCCAAAATTATTAAACAGATAATGAATGAGCAGAAGGGAAAAAAGATCATTAATCTGAATGAAAAACCCTTGTATGACATCAATGATATTAAGCGAATGTTGCCACACAGGTATCCATTTCTTATGGTAGACAAAATAATGTCAATAACTGATGATGCCATTATTGGTGTTAAGAATGTCACAGCTAATGAGCCCTTCTTTGAAGGCCATTTTCCGGATAACCCCGTAATGCCTGGTGTTCTTCAAATAGAGGCAATGGCTCAGGTTGGGGGGATTTTCGCGTTGAGTAAAGTTGATGAGCCAGAAAAATACATGACGTATTTCATGAAAATTGACAACGTTCGATTTAAACGAAAAGTAATCCCTGGTGATGCGCTTGTTTTTGATTTAAAATTAATCACTCCTATCAGAAGAGGTATTGTTCACATGCGAGGAACGACATATGCTAATGGTGAGCCCGCATCTGAAGCTGAAATGATGGCTCAAATAATTAAAGAACAATAATTATGAGTGTTCAAGCAAATATTCATCCAGACGCGCAGATAGGCAAAGGCACTGTAATTGAAGCGTTTGCAACTGTACAAGGGGATGTCAAAATTGGAGAAAATTGCTGGATTGGTCCTGGTGCGTGCATCATGGATGGCGCAAGAATTGGAAATAATGTGAAAATTTTTCCTGGAGCAATTATTTCCATTGTCTCACAAGATTTAAAATACAACGGAGAATACACCACTACTCATATTGGAGACAACACTACAATTAGAGAATATGCCACTGTTCACAAGGGTACAACGGACAGGAATAAAACTGTAATCGGAAGTAACTGCTTACTAATGGCTTATGTTCATATTGCACATGATTGTATTTTGGGCGATCACGTAATTATTGCTAATTCGAGCCAGATAGCCGGGCATTGCAATATAGAGGATTGGGTAATTATTGAAGGGGTTGTGGCCGTTCAGCAATTTGTTACCATTGGAGAGCAAGCATTTATTGCTGGAGGTTCTTTAGTTCGAAAAAATGTTCCGCCTTATGTTAAAGCTGCTAGAGAGCCTCTTTCCTATTGTGGGGTGAATGCCATTGGTCTAAGGAGGCGTGGGTTTACAGATACTCAAATTGCCAATATAGAAGACGTCTATCGCGTGATTTACATCATGAATAGTAATATTTCAGAAGCCATAAAAATTGCGGACTTAGAGATTCCTAATTCTAATGAAAAAGACACGATATTAAAATTTATTCGAAACTCTAGTAAAGGAATAATGCGTGGAATTTCTTAAATGGATATTTCAAAGAAAAAAGAACTATACCCTATAAGTTCGGGACTTCGAAAGTACCTGAGAGAGTTCGATAGAGAAAAAAACATTCCTGTATCATATGGAGACTTACTGCGTTACAAAGACGGTTTTCCATTGTTCGATAAGACCGGGAAAGACACCTTGTGGGAAACGGTTATGTTCGATCCAGAATCGCAAGCTGAACTTAATTTTGGATTGACTTCTATATATGCCCTATTGAAAACCGACGGAGACCTCTCTGTTATGGAGCACTTAATAGTCGATCGTATTGATTACTGCCAATTCGGAAATTCAAAACCATTTAGAGTTAGAATTGTTAACCAATTCAATGATAATTATGACTATTTCTATGTTAAAACCGCAGATGCTTCAAGGGTATATGGATTAGAACTGGAACATATTTTATCACCCAACAGAATTAACTACTTAGTGAATAAGAATTCGCTAATTGAAGAACACATTGCTGGAATTCCTGGCGATGCTTTCATTAATTACTACATCAACCTTCCTAATTTTAATAAAGTACGACTTGCCAAAGAATTTGTAAAATTCAATGAACGATGTTTTGTACGCTTACTCGGTGACATGCGTTCTTACAATTACGTAATTGATGTAACTCCTGATTTTGAAGAAGAACAATATCGTGTTCGAGCACTTGATTTTGATCAGCAGAGCTACGAAGGTCGGCTTAGAATGTACATGCCTCAGTACTTCAAGGAAAACAACAAGATTGTCAACTTTTGTATTGAAGTGATGAACCCCGAAACGGTTCGACAATATCAGTATGAGGAACGAACCTTGATGAAAAGAAGATACGAAGCCGCTAAAGAAAAAATTGACAAATTAATGGCGTGTATGGTACTTGACGAGATATCAACTTCTGATAAAACAAAACGCATAATTAATGAGTTAAATGTCCATCACAAAACAACCGGCTTTAATAACTGTAAAAATATGGGTGAAGCTGTTCGTTTGCATTTACAAAAAATGCTAACTAAACCAAAACCTGAAAAACTCACAGGAAAGGCAAGCTTTAAGCTGAAATAAATAGTTAAATTTACTGCGAAATTTGGGAATATGAACATCTCCTATAAGTGGCTTAAGACCTATATCGACACCGACATTTCTGCAAACGAAATGGCCAGAATTTTAACAGATACTGGTCTGGAAGTTGAAAAATCTCATGAAATTGAAGCAGTACCTGGTGGCCTTAAAGGATTAATGGTCGGCCTCGTTTTAAAAAAAGAAAAACACCCTGACGCCGACAGATTATCTGTTTGCACGGTGGATATTGGAGCGCTTGAGGCACTTCAAATTATTTGCGGCGCTCCTAATGTAGCTGCGGGTCAAAAAGTAATTGTTGCTCCTGTGGGCATTCGTCTGCACCCTTTAAATGGGGAACCATTTAAAATCAAAAAATCAAAAATTAGAGGCTTGTCGTCTCATGGAATGATCTGTGCAGAAGATGAAATTGGTTTAGGAAAGGGGCACGAAGGGATAATGGTACTTGACCAAATTGCCGAAGTTGGCACATTAGCATCGTCCTATTTCAACCTGGAAACAGACATTCAATTCGAAATTGGATTAACACCAAATCGTGCAGACGGAATGAGCCATATTGGAGTAGCGCGTGATTTACTTTGTGCCCTTAAACATCAAAATGTAATCACCCAAAAGAGCTTTGTTAAATGGCCCAATATTGAAGATTTCAAAATAGACAATGACAATGTTAAACTTGACATTACTGTTCAAGATACCGATGCGTGTCCACGATACGCAGGACTCGCGATTTCGGGAGTGTCAGTTGGTCCATCTCCGGACTGGTTGCAAGATAGACTAAGATCTATAGGCTGTAACCCCATCAATAATATTGTAGATGCCACTAATTTCGTTTTACATGAACTGGGTCAACCACTACATGCTTTTGATTTAGAAAAAATCAATGGCAATAAAGTAACCGTAAAAAAATTAGCAGCAAATACGAGCTTTACGACATTAGATGGGATTGAAAGAAAACTGGATGATCAAGACCTGATGATATGTGATGATAAAGGAGGGATGTGTCTCGCTGGTGTATTTGGAGGGTTGAGCTCTGGTGTAACTGAAAGCACATCTTCAATTTTTCTAGAGAGTGCCTATTTTAACCCAGTATGTATTCGAAAATCTGCAAAACGGCATGGGCTTAACACTGATGCTTCATTTCGATTTGAACGAGGCATTGATCCTTCTAGGGTAGTTTTTGCTTTAAAAAGAGCTGCTTTGCTGATTAAAGAGATTGCTGGAGGGCATATTTCTTCCGAAATAACAGACATCTACCCAGAAGCGATTGCAGATTTTACAGTCAATTTTAACACCAACCGTCTGAATGCCATTGCAGGAATTGCGATTGAACACGACACAGTAATCAACATTTTAACGAGTCTAGACATAGCGGTATTGAAAGTAAACGAAAGTATCTTGCAGCTTAGGGTCCCATCCTACCGGGTAGATGTCCAAAGAGAAATCGACGTTATAGAAGAAGTACTTCGAATCTATGGATTCAACAACATCCCGATTTCCGAAAAAGTAAATTCTTCTTTATCCTACCGCAGCAATCCGGATCTTGAAAAGATGCAAAATATTGTATCTGATGTACTGGCTTCAAATGGATTCGCAGAAACCATGTCGAACTCGTTAACTAAAAGTAGCTATGTTAATCAAGAAGAATTCAGGGGCATGAATGCTGATTGGAATGTATCCATGCTAAATCCATTAAGTAGTGATTTAAGCGTACTTCGTCAGTCGCTTGTATTTTCTGGATTAGAAACTATCGCTTATAATCAAAACAGACAGGAGCAAGACCTGAAACTTTTTGAGTTTGGTAAAGTGTACTTTTCTAGAGAGAAAAAGTACGATGAGCAAAAGCATTTGGCTATTTTTTTAACAGGAAAAAAACAAACGGAGCAATGGTACTTAAAACCTCAAGATGTTTCATTTTATTCCATAACAGGTGCAGTCAATGCGGTTCTTTCGAGATTGGGGATTTTTAAAAATCAAAAGTCTACTCCTACTAAAAATGATTTATTTGCAGAAGGTATTACCATTAGTATAGGTAAGACAAAGGTCGCAGATCTAGGTAGAATTAAACCTGATTTATTAAACAAAATGGGAGTTCATCAGGCGGTATTCTACGCTGAAATCAATTGGGATAATTTGATGGGACTCATGTCTATGAATAAGACCAAGTTTAAGCCATTAACGAAATTTCCCACAGTACGTAGAGATCTTTCATTGCTTCTAGATGAAAAAATATCCTTTGCAGAAATTGAGTCTATTGCAAGAAATTCTGAAAAATTACTTCTAAAAGAAGTAGGGTTGTTTGACGTCTACGATGGCAAAAACATTGCAGCAGGCAAAAAATCCTATGGTATAAAATTCATTATGCAAGATTCTGAAGGAACACTTGATGACAAAAGAATTTCTTCCATCATGTCTAAAATTAAATCCAAGCTAGAAGACCAGCTGGGAGCCGAATTAAGATGATGGGTAAATGGTCACCAATTTATTTTGTCGCTAGATTGATTGTGACATTTGGTTCAATGGGATTCTATAAAAAGTTCGAAGCAAACGGACAATTGAATATTCCTAAAGATAAACCCATCATCTATGCTCCCAACCACCAAAGTGGTTTCATGGACCCTATCTTGATTGCTTCTTTGCGAAAAAAACAAACTCATTTTCTAGTACGTGCGGATGTATTCCGATCGAAGTTCATCATTACTGTTTTTAAATGGCTTAAAATGATGCCGGTTTACCGACAAAGGGACGGCAAAAGTGGTTTGGAAAAAAATCAAGCAATTTTTAACCAATGCTATCGCATCCTTAAAAAGAAAAATGGGTTAATCATTTTTCCAGAAGGCAATCAGCTAAATAAAAAATCTCTACGAAGCCTAAAAAAAGGAATTGGCCGAATTGCTTTGGGAGCGGAGACCAAATACAATTTTGATCTAGATGTAAATATAATTCCAGTAGGTATTAATTATGGTCACCATACCAAAATGCAAAGCACCGTTCTGATTAATTACGGGCAACCCATTCCTATTAGTAAATACAAAAGTCTGAACCAAATCAGTGAGGCAAAAGCCATAAACGAAATACGAAAAGATGTTGAAAAAGGATTAAAGCCGCTGATCATCAATATTACGAATGATGAATATTACGATACCATTGAAGAAATTAGATTAATCTTCCCAGAATTGGTTCACCAAAAAGCCGAAGAATTTGTTTCTAACCTGTATACAGAATTAAAATCCGGACAACAGTTAATAGCAGCCATTGAACCCTGGATTACCACTCATGAAGATGAAGCTAAAAACCTAAAGCTGATTGTGAGCGCAATTAAGACAGATACCGCAGCACTAAAATTGAAATATCATCTCCTTATTAATCGTAAACATTCCGTTTTTGGAAGTGTTGCTTTTTTACTCCTGGGTTTGCCACTTCACATTGTTGGAGTAGTCATGAATTATCTTCCCTATAAGTTGCCAGAATGGTTCGTAAATAAAAAAATAAAAGATCCCCACTTCCACAGTTCCATAAAAATGATTGGTGGTTCTGTGGCTATTTTCACCTATGGCCTCATTAGTTCCATTATATTCGGATTGATATTAGGCTGGAATTACGGAGTAATTTACTTTTTTTGCTCTCCATTCTTAGGACTTTTCAGCCTAAAATATTGGGTGCTTTATTTGAAAACACGAGGAAGAATTCGATACAATTTACTACGCAAAAAGAAAGACAAAAAGCTGACTGAACTATTACAATTGAAAGAGGAACTACTTATTGTTTTAGAAGATGTTTTCAGAAATAATTTGACCCCATAATTATTTCATTTATTCCTGAACGCTTGGCCTAAACTGTCAAAATGTGCATTAATTACTTTCTATCGAGTTAATGTTGAAATAAGAGTGAAATACAAACGAAACGATTCCTAATAATAACTACCTTTAACCCTAATGAAATTCGAAGAATCTAAGACACTTAAAGAGATAGCTGACTTCTTGGGTTGTGAGTTCGAAGGTTCAGAGAGTCATTTGATTCATGGAGTAAACGAAATTCATCGTGTAAGCAATGGAGACATTGTCTTTGTTGATCACCCGAAGTATTATGACAAAGCACTTAATTCTGCCGCAACCACCATTCTAATTGATAAGCGAGTAGCTTGTCCGGATGGCAAAGCACTCCTCATATCAAAAAATCCATTCAACGATTTCAACACGTTAACAAAACATTACCGCCCATATAGCCATTGGACCAAAGCCATTAGTGACAGTGCGGTAATTGGCGAGAACACAATGATTCATCCTAATGTTTCCATTGGACACCACGTTACAATTGGCGATAATTGCATTATCCATGCTGGCGTTGTCCTAATGGATAGATGTCAAATAGGCAATAACGTAATCATTCAATCCAATACAACTATTGGAACAAGTGCTTTTTATTATCAAAAAAAGGATTCTACTTACAATAGATTGCACACCTGTGGTTCTGTCATTATTGAAGATTTTGTAGAAATTGGGGCATTGTGTTCTATCGATGCCGGAGTTACCGCCACCACAGTTATTGGTGCTGGCAGTAAATTAGATAATCAAGTGCATATTGGTCACGATACCAGAATTGGAAAAAATTGCCTTTTTGCCGCCCAAGTTGGAGTGGCTGGATGTGTTGAAATTGAAGACAATGTAACTTTATGGGGACAAGTAGGAGTTCCGGCTAACAGAAAAATTGGAGAAGGTGTTACTGTTCTAGGTCAATCTGGCGTCTTAAAAGATTTGGAAAGTGGAAAAACTTATTTTGGAAGTCCTGCTGACGAAGCAAGAATAAAATACCGAGAGCTTGCTTTGCTGAAGAAATTACCCACTATTATTGAAAATCTGTAAATGGCTCGAGCTAAATTTAATAGACTTCATGAAAAACTTCAGCTGAAAGAATTCAAGCTGAATTCATTACTTGAGATTACCAAAGCAATTAATGAAAATTATTCCATTGATCGCATTCTAAATATTTACGAATACATTTTAAGAGAGCAATTGGGCATAAGTAAGCTAATGCTTTACAGTAAACAAAGTGAATGGTGTTGCTTACTTAAATATGGTGTCCGTGGAGAGGCGAAAAAGATAAATGCAGAAAAAGACATTACACACATCAAAGACATAACGGTTATAGAATCTTCTTCTGTTTCTTCACTTAATTCTTTTGATGTTGTTATTCCCGTTCATCACAAGGACCGACCTCTAGCCTATTTGCTTATTGGCGACTTAAATGAAGATGAAATCCGGATTAGTCCAACCATCAAACACATGCCTTTTATTCAGACTCTTACTAATATTATTATAGTAGCGATTGAAAATAAAAGACTTGCCAAAGAAAGTTTAGAACAAGAAGTTGCCAAAAAAGAACTTGAAGTAGCCCGACAAATGCAAGCGCTTCTTTTCCCTCAAAATCTCCCGTCCAATAACAGACTTGACGTTGCGGCTAAGTACGAAACCAAACAAATGGTTGGGGGCGATTACTATGATTTCTTCAAATTGAACAATGAAGAATATTGTTTGTGCATTGCGGATGTTTCTGGTAAAGGTGTCTCAGCAGCACTGATAATGAGTAATTTCCAAGCCAATCTCAGAGCCCACATCAAATACCACAAAGAACTGACGATTAAAGACATGATTCACCAGTTAAATACTGATGTTATGAATGCGGCTGATGGAGAAAAATTTATCACCTTTTTCTTTGCCTACTACAATTGTACTAGTAAGACATTAAAATATTGCAACGCTGGACACAACTATCCTATTTTAACTAATGGAAAAAAAGCCATTCAATTAGACAAAGGGTGTATCGGGCTGGGAATGCTCGATGAAATTCCTTCCATTTCAGTAGAAACACTGCCTATCGAATCTCAAATGACACTGTTTTGTTATACTGACGGACTTGTTGAACTTGAAAATGATCGAGAGGAAGCCTTCGAAACCGAACGGTTACTAAAAATTATTCATAACAACTACGACTTAAGTATGACTGATCTATCAGAAATGATATTCTCAGAACTTGATCGATACAAAGGCGACCTTGAATTTTTAGATGATACCGCAATATTAGGTTGTCGTTTCTTTTAATTTTTTCTGCTTGAATTTGTATTCAATTGCTATTAGTATTGCAGCAAATCCCCAAACTGGAACAGAAGCCTTATCTGTATCCAAATAATTATTCAATATCCCATGCGTAAAATAGGTAAACAGACCTAAAATACAAGAAATAGAAATTGTTTTAAGCCAAGGATCATCTAGCTTGTAATACAGTTTAATTCCAGTGTAAAAAATCGAAATTACAACCAAAATAATTGCAACCATTCCTAGTAAACCACTTTCAGACAAAGGTCCTAAATACTCACTATGAGCATTACCCGCGTCACCAAAATTAGTACTGATAATCGTTAAATCTTCATGATGTTGGAAAGGCGCGTATTGGAAAGCATAGGTGCCGGGTCCAAAGCCAAACAATGGTCGTTCTTTAAACATTTCAACTGCACAAGACCATCGGTTTAATCGCTCCAGGTTTGAAGCATCCGAAGAAACATTAGACATCGATTGTAATCGCTCACTAAATTCCTCGGTTGTATGTTCCACTTTGTTCTTTTTTAAATCCATCCAAATACGATCCCAATTTAAAATGGTCAGTGACCCAAAAATCACACCCACCAGTAAGATGTAATTCAATTTTATTCTGTACTTAATGAGAAAATATAAAAGCAAGGCTCCAGCCAGACTCAAATATGAAGCCCGGGTATATGAAAAAAATATGCCTATAGAAAAAAGAGCAATCAATAAGCCTAACAAACTCCTTTCCACTCCATCTTTAGCCAATGTGAAAAGCCCACAAATTACAGGGAATACCAATGCTAAAACAGCACCGTAAGAAGTATGATCTTTAAAAAAGGGCGTCATTACCCAATGCCCCTGGTCCTCTCCAAAGTTATTCATCCCGTGCCTGATCAGCGTATACAGAATAATTATTGAAAGAGATACAATATAAATCCAGACAAACCTTTTAATTTTTTTGGTGTTTTGAAAATAAACTAATCCAAAATAAAAAACAGGTAAGATGAACCACAATTTAGATAAAAAGAACTTTAAAGAAACAACGATATCAGTACTGGTTAAACACGTAATAAATGTCCAAGAAAGATAAAATAATATCGCCATGCTGACTGGGTGAGAAAGTAGGCTTACTGGTAACCTGTTTTTTACTAACGTTCTAATAATAATCAGTCCAGTGACACATAGTAATAAGGGCTCAGTTGGCAAATAAAAACCTATGTTTCCGTAATCGCCTAATTTTTCAAAATTGATAGATAAGGGTGTACAAAAGACAATGAATTCAAAAACGTAATCCAAATGAAATATGACAAAATAAATAGTGGCTAGAGCAATAGGTAAAATAATCAATAAAGGGAAGTCAAAAAACAAAGAAGTAGTCACTGCACAGAATGACAATACCGTAAAATAAAAAAATACCAATTGATACTTTCCTGCTATCATTAGGCTTTTCTTATCGACTTAATCTTTTCGAAGAGTAGTATTAAAATTAGACCAAGTACAAATGAAACCAAAGTGGACACCGAAACGATTATCCACCGGACTGGACGAGCCTTCCTATCTGTTGCATATGCTTCCTCAACAACGAACTTATGTGTGTAATTTAAGTTCGCATTAGCCTCTGCTTGTTCGAATGCTTCCTCCACATCTGCAAGCCTTTCATGCTTTAATTTAAGCTCGTGGCTAAAGGAAGCCAGCGTACTGCCAAATCGATCATTCATGGCAATTTTATTTCGAATTTCTTCTCTTGTAATTTTATCTGTTGCATTCGCTAATGCTTCCATTAACGAGGCCCTAATCTGTCCACTACCCACGCCCATCTCATTGAGCACTTTTAACGTATCGACGATTAGCTCTACCTCTTTTTCAACCGCTTCTTTTTTCTTTTTTGTGATTTCATACTCATATCTAGCCCGATCACGAATCATTCTGTTCTTGGTAGAATCCAAAAGCATGGATAAATCATTGGCCATGTTTTTAGCTCTATTTGGATCCTCATCATATACCTTGATTAGCACTGAGCCAAACCTTGTTCTTTCTGCTGAAACATGACTTTTGTATTTTTCAAAGAGATCATTCATCCTCGTAGGAGATGATTCCTTAATCTCATAAACTGAATCTAGGCTGTATTTCTCTATTATTCTGCTTCTAATCTCAGCTGAACTTAAAATCTGAATCGCTTGTTCTGATTCCTCCTCTTCTCCAAATTGCGTCGAAGATTGATTTGGATGTGATCGCACATCAAAAGTAACGGTATTCGACTTTGCAGGATATATGGTTACACTTGATAGATACTCCTCCTTCATAGTAAGAGAAACTATGCTGGATATAAGTGTAGCTAAGACAAATACAATTAACAAATGCTCCTTCCATTTCCAGATTACAGATATTAAATCAAAAGACTCAAAATTATGTGGATTCTGCTCAGACATAGTTGTAATAAATTAATGTGGCAAATGTAGCAAATTGCAATAACACTAGATTCTAAAATTTATTGTCCCTGGTCCTAATAATTTCAATCATTTGCATTGGGTTAAGCATTCCCGTCGCTAAGCAGCTAAGTAACAAAGCACCTATCATGATTAAATACTCATAACTCCAAGGTAATTGAACATAATCGAAGAGTATAAAGCCAAGTAAAAACGCAATGGCAATCAATGATAGGACTTTGATTAAAAGACCAAGATTTAATCGAAATTGAAAATGTTTTTTGACAATAATCACCTGAGCGATTCCGGCAAGACCTTGGGTGGAGACACTTGCTATAGCTGCACCGTATGCACCATATTGAGGAATCAACAAAAAATTCAATACAATATTCAAAATTAATCCTACCGCCGATGTTAGATTTAAGACTTTTAGTTTCCCAGCTGCAGTAAGTAGTGTGCTAAAAAGAAAGGTAGCACTAATCACAAAAAAACTCAGCATGAGCATACCAAAAGCGTTATCTGCTACTAACGACGTCCCCTCATATCTAAAATCCAACAAATGAGCTCTATAAAAATATGACGAAACGCCTACGATCAATCCTCCAGCAAATAGCATTCTTACGGCCAAAAAGAAAATATTACGAATGTCTTCATTGCGCTTGAGCATCTTTGAAAAAATAGGTAAAAGCAAACTCGCGAACATAAATATTACCATATTAAGTGCCTCAAACAGTCTGAAGCCTTGCGCATATCGTCCGGCTTCTGCTCCATCATCATCCATCATTTTTTCTAACATGACACTGTCTGAACGATTATAAAATGTCATTAATATGATCAATAAGGCAAAAGGCAAACTTTTTCTTAAGATCACAAGAGCAAAAGGAATATTGAATTTGAGCTTCAAACTCTTCACATTGGGAAGAATAAATATAAATGCGATTAAAGCACTAATTCCATAACAAATGGTCTGCGTGTATACAAACCACTCTATTTGAAATTCTTGCTCGGTTACCCCACCCCAGAGTAAAATAGAACAGGTAATAATCAGTAATATTCTATCTAATACAGAAACAAAACTGTCTTTTGCGAACAACAACATTCCATTTAATACAGACCTGAAATAAAGTATGAACGCAATAATAATCTGATTGAAAATCAGCCAAGGAAGAATTCCTGTTAAGTCGTAATCTAGGATATAGGCCCCAAGCCAACAACAAGCAGTATAAGGTACTATAAGCAAAAGTCTTAAGGTGAAAATTCCCGAAAATTGCTTTTTTATTAATTGAGAATGCCTTGCCAGATTTCTGGTATTAAAGTTAACAATACCTAAGTCCAGTATTATGTTAAATAAAATGGTAAAAGCCAGTATTGCAAAGTACTTACCGTAAGCGCTTTCTCCAACCCGATCTAATATCTCAGCATCAATTCCAATAATATAGAAAGGCTTTACTAAAAAATTTAGTAGTAATAGCAGTATAAGATTCAGAATAAATTTTCGTTGCATTTAACTGGTTAACCCATTTACAGGCTAAAATATTATAAATTCACAACTTAAGATTGAGATATTGAGAATAGGTGTAAATACAAGGTTATTAATTAAGGACAAACTGGATGGAATTGGATGGCACCAATACGAAGTTCTTAAACGAATATGCAAGAATCATCCTGAACACCATTTTTTTTTCTTTTTTGATCGACCATTCGATCCTACTTTTGTATTTGCCAAAAACATAACACCGGTTATCTTACGACCACAAGCTAGGCACCCCATACTTTTCAAAATATGGTTTAATCGATCCATAAAAAGAGCTTTGGTTAAATATCATATCGATTTATTTTATTCTCCGGATGGATACCTCAGCTTAACCTCTAAAGTAAGACAAATTGGTACTTTTCATGATTTGAATTTTGAGCATTACCCACAAGATTTACGGCCGTCTCATGCAAAATACTATCGAGTTCAATTTCCCCAATTTTCAAAAAAGGCAAGCCACATTATAACCGTTTCAGAATTTTCAAAAACTGACATTATAGAGAAATATAAAGTTGACTCAAAAAAGATCTCGGTTATTTACAATGGTGTTAATACGGATTATCGCCCCCTTTCACAGCAAGAAAAGGAGGATTGTAGAGAAAGATTTACCGGTGGTGCCGCCTATTTCCTGCATGTTGGCTCTTTACATCCAAGAAAAAATATAAGTCGATTAATTTCAGCTTTTGATTTATTTAAAAAAACAACCCAATCTAACATTAAGCTAGTTTTAGCTGGCAATAGATACGACTGGACCAAAGAAATGGAAAATGCCTTTCAACAATGCAGCAGTAATTCCGATATCGTATTCACTGAAAGACTCTTACAAAAAGACATGATTCAACTAATGGGTAGTGCTATTTGCCTGACTTATGTTTCGTACTTTGAAGGTTTTGGAATGCCAATAATTGAAGCCATGAGAAGTGGCACTCCTGTAATCACTTCTAATTGTACGGCAATTCCTGAAATTGCAGGAAACGCTGCGCTATTAATTGATCCATTTAATACCCTTGATATTAAGAATGGAATGGTCAGTATATATGCAAAAAAGGAATTGCGCGAAGAACTAATTAACAAAGGGATTAATCAGGCAGCTAAATTTGATTGGGATAAAACTGCTGAACGGACTTGGGAAGTGATACAAAATACCATTACAGATGCTTCTTCCGTATCTTGATAAAACTAAGATAGAAGCAGGCTGTGATGAAGCCGGGAGAGGCTGTCTCGCAGGACCAGTTGCCGCCGCAGCGGTTATTCTTCCTCATGACTTTAATCACCCTTTACTCAATGACTCTAAAAAATTAACAGAAAAGCAGCGGCAATTATTGCGACCAATTATTGTAGATGAAGCGATTGCTTGGGAAGTCAGCTTTGTTGATCACATTAAAATTGATGAAATCAACATACTAAATGCTTCCTTTTTAGCAATGCATTTAGCTGTTGATGCTTTAAAAACTACCCCAGAACTACTCCTTATTGATGGTAATCGATTTATAAACCATGTAATACCACATCAATGCATAGTTAAAGGAGATGGAAAAATCAAATCTATAGCAGCAGCATCGATTTTAGCCAAAACATTTAGAGATGATTTCATGTGTCAATTAGCTATAGAGTACCCTGCTTATCAATGGAACAAAAATAAAGGCTATCCAACAAGCGCGCATCGAGATAGTATTCGGGCCCACGGTCCAACACCCTATCACAGAAAAACCTTTCAGCTACTGCCTCGCTAATTGACATCAGACTTTTAGTCAATTCACAAAATTCTGTTTATACATTGCCAATTATTTTGGAGTTCTGTTTATAAGTTAGGATAACTTTGAGCAGATGAAAAAAGTACTCTTTGTAATCCTACTCACAACATTTGGCTTTGCCTTCCTTTGGAGTTATGAAAGATTCAATAGAGACTCAATCGCTACAGTTCATCCGCTAAAAACAATTCCTTCAACGGCCAATCTTATTTTAGAAATTAATGAGCTGACCGCATTTTGGCATCATTTTTCTGAAACAAATATCCCCTGGCAAGCTTTGAAAAATGATCCGGATTTTAGTGAATTAGATGACTTTCTAAATCAATTTGTTGACAGTATAGCCCTTTTTCCAAATCTGGATAGCCGTTTAAATAGCACGCCAGTATGCATTGGTTTTTTTAGCCAGACAGATGCTAAGACCGATTGCCTTTTCAGTAGTAATTTTTCTAATAAATCATTAGCAGATGCATGGAATAAACTATTGGTTTTACTCCATTTTAAGGAAAACAATGTCAGTCAATACGAAGGGGTTGAAATTAAAATTTGGGAGCAAAATGACGAAAAATATTATTGTGCTTATGCCCACGAAATACTTCATTTTTCATCTTCACTACCCATCATTCAAAGTGCTATATTAAAAAGTAAAAAGCCCCATCAATTTAAGAATGCATTCAAAAAAGTTTATAAAACTGCATCAAAAAATCAACGTGTAAAAATATTACTCCAACCTAATTTGTTAGTCAAATTAGCAAACAACAATACAAGTAAATTATCTACGGAATGGTTACTCGAACAAGCCAATATCGGCAACTGGACTGAGCTGGACTTCCAATCAAGTTCCAACGCTTTTAATCTGTGTGGTTTTACTTCGGTAGACCATGGTTCATATTTCAATTCAATGGCTAAATCCGAACCTATTTACAACGCATGTTTACAAGGTGTTCCAAATTATGTTTCTTCTTTTAAATGGTGGGGATTCCAAAACTATTCCAGCTTTTTAAATGAAATACACATGAACAAAAACACCTTAAATGACATCCATTTGATGAGTAGTTTATTAGACAAAGATATTCCTAATCATGTGACCGGTTGGATAGACAACCAATTCGCATCGTTCCTCACCCACAATCAAGAAGTAGCCATAATTTGCAGAACCAATGGAAGTGTCGATCCTGTTAGTAAAATACACGACTATTCAATCCATGACTCAACGGACGTTTCTTACAATGGAATAACCATTTTCCAGCTAAACCCAGATTTTAAGCCCGCCCTATTATTTAAAGAGCGATACGCCTCATTAAATTATAGTTTTTCGATTGGGGACTTTGTTTATTTTACGCACTCAATATTATCCAGTAAGCGAATAATTAATGCATTCCAAACGAATCAGGTTATTACGGAAGATGCTGGTTTCGCTGAATTTTTCAAAGACAAATTCAGCGAAAAATCAAATTTCATGTATTACTGTAATTTACCTTTTGACGACAACGGTCTTTTTAGATTTATGCACCCTTCAGTAATAAAAGCCGTCAACGCAAATGCCGCAGCATATAAGGGATTTAATAGACTGGGTTGGCAAATTTCGGGGAATGAAAATGAGCTTGTTTATCACAATTTAAGTGTTAGCTGTAATTCTGGCAATAATCATCTATTGGCTAACAATGAACTGTGGCAAGTGGAGTTAGATACTAACTTAACACGAAATCCGCAGTTATTGAAAAACCACAGAACTGGAACGGAAGAGGTACTCGTACAAGATGCGAAAAACACTATTTATTTAATTAGCTCTGCTGGTCAAGTCAAGTGGAAGAAGCAAATAGATGATAGCATCATTGGAGAGATTAAACAAATTGATGTTTATGGTAATGGCAAATTTCAAATGCTATTCAACACAAAAAACAAAATCTATTTATTAGATATTAATGGCCAGAATGTACGTGGGTTCCCCGTTAATTTGCCATCCTTTGCTTCTAACAGCTTAAGTGTATTTGATTATCAAAACAATCATGACTACAGAATCTTAATTGCAACAAAATCTGGTCATGTCTATAATTTTGATAAAGCGGGTAGCTTAGTTAAAGGTTGGGAATTTCAAAAAGCCTTGAGCCAAATTGAATCTCCAATTCAGCATTTTGTCATTGCTAATAAAGACTTCATATGTTTTCATGATAGTAGCGGTCAATTATATGCATTAGACAGAAGAGGTAAACCACGATTTATAATCGACACTAAAATTCCCCAAACGGCATTAGCAACGAGGCAAATTGTTAAAGGTAGGAGCATTGCTACGACCAAATGCCTCTATGTGGATAGTACAGGTTCCTTAATAGAACAATTGTTTGACGGAACATCCAAAAAAATCAAGACCGATACTTCAGGTAGGTCAATAAAATATTCGACCATTGATTTAGAAAACGACGGCTATACCGATTATTTAATATCCAACGAGTCTTCTCTCGAAGTGTTAGGACCAGATATGTCATTGGTGAAATACTTGCAATTCAACACGAAATTTACGACTGCTCTAAATCACTTGTTTTTTGGACAAAAGGACTATTTCTATTCGATAGAGAATGGTGATTTAAGTGTTTTCAATGATGTTGGCGAGTTGCTATCGGAGTTTCCAAAAAAATCCGGCTTCAAACCGGCTATTTCTGACATGAATAAAGACGGAAAAGTAAATCTCGTTTTTATTTCTGGAAAAAAAGTAGTGGCGCAGTTATTAAGATAAATTACTATATATAATAGCATAAACCGAAATACAGGAACTTAAAAAAGAAAAGCCCCTCGAGTTAACGAGGGGCCAGTCTCTTATAAACAAACAACAACAAGCTTTCACTTGTCATTTGAGGCTCAGAAAGGTCCCCACCTTCAGCTCTGAGCCGTATTCTAAATGATTTTTCTTACGGAGTGCTTTTAACTTTATTCCATAGTCTTGTGAAACACTTCTCAATGTATCTCCATTTTTAATTCGATATTTTTTTGACTTTCCTCTTCTGCGTTTCGGTTGTAGAAATACAATATCACCAGATTGGAGAATGTCATTTTTCCCAAGGTCATTGTACTTATACAATTGCCACAATCCCATATCAAACTCTTTGGCAATCTTCCAAAACGTATCTCCTGTTGAAACGACTATGTATTTAATTTTATTTTCATGAACCCCAACACGATGCTTGTTGGGTTCTCGTTTAACTTCTCTTTCTATGGACAATAAGGTCGGCTTCGTAGTAGGAAGACCCTCTACCTTATCGTAGATATACAAATGATGCTTTTCAATTAAATCAATCAGCAGATGAGCGTACCTGGGATTAGTCGCATAACCTGCTTTTTTAAGTCCCTTGGCCCATCCTTTGTAATCCGTTGATTTAAGTTCAAACAAAAAGGCATATCTACCTCGCTTGGTTAAAAATTCTGAATGATCTTTAAAGGATTCTGACGCTGAAGCATAAACTCGAAAGCAATCATCCGTGTGGTCATCATCTTTGAACATTGTAGGCCCATCCCATACATGACATTTAATCCCAAAATGATTATTGCCATACTTGGCCAATTCAGAATTGCCATATGCACTTTCTAAGATTCCTTGCGCTAAGGTGATACTTGCTGGAATACCATTTTGATGCATCTGAAAAATAGCCTCTTCTTTCCAATTAGAAATGTACTGGCTTTTGCTTATTCTTCTTTCAGATGGCTGAGCAAAGACACCCATTGCAAGGAAAAGGAGAAGGGTACTGACGGGTATTTGTTTGTTTACTTTCATAATTCTCAATCGAGAACACAACTTACGTGAGGTTATTAACAATTGTTTCGTTAAATGTTAATAAGTTGGTGATTTCGTATTTGAAAATTAAAATATTGGGAAGCCTAATTTTTCTTCAACTCCCATTAATCCTTGCATTCCACCCGTATGAATGGCTAATATTTTTTTGCCACGGTAATTCTTGTTTGCTTTAAGCTGATTGAATAAACCAAACATCATTTTACCGGAATAAATAGGGTCTAACTTGATCCCAGTATATTGATAAAAAGACCTCATAAATTCTACCAATTCTTGATTTACTTTAGCGTATCCTCCGAAATGATAGGCTTCTAAAATAGAACACTCGTTTTCATAATCTTTGTAAATCTGCGGGTCCAAAAAATATTGATTAATCAATTTATTGATTTCCTCTTTCATGAATTCACCTTTTAAAGCGGAAAAACCCAAAACATGCTGATGCGATTTTAAGGCTAGCAGAATACCAGCTAAGGTTGTTCCCGTTCCACATGAAACAGCAAAAACATCAAAATCATCATGGTCCTTAATAATTTCTGTTGCGCCTACAAGACCTTCATAACCTGCACCTCCTTCTGGAACGATTACGACATCACCATATTCTTCTTTTATCTGTTTGTGATAAGCCAATTGATGTTTAAAGCTATATTCTTCGCGAGTTACAAACAAAAGCCGCATACCATCTGCATCCGCTTTTTGGAGAGTCTTATTTGATTTTGGGTGCAATTCATCTCCACGTATAATTCCTACGGTATTTATACCCATCAATTTACCAATCGAAGCCGTTGCAGCAATGTGATTGGAATAAGCACCACCGAAAGTTACTAATCCCTCCCTTCCCTTAGCTTTTTCCACATAATACTTCAGTTTTCGCCATTTATTACCTGAAACTGCTGGATGAATGAGGTCATCTCTTTTTAGCCAAAGTTCTGCCATGCAATTATCAAGGTCGGGGTGCTCTATTTTCTCTATCGGAGTGTTTTCGTTGAACAAGTTGTAAAAATATAAAAGAGATTGTCTGTTGAACATACAAAGGAAGACAATCTCTTATTACTTTTGTCAGGATGAGCGATGATATGAGTGGGTTTTCCAAAAAGAAGGATCTAGAAGATGAAGACTTCTACCTAAGCAAAGAGGGTTTTATCGTCTTCACTGAGAAATACCATCTCAAGAGAGGGCATTGTTGTAAGAGTGGATGTAGACATTGCCCGTATGGTTATGACAAAAATACTGGTAAAGTAGCTGGTGAACCGAAGAATTAGAAAGATTAATCGCGTTGTTTCTAAATGGCATTTCGTTCGTATAATGAGACGTATGATTACGATTTCACAAAAAATTCTTGTGACAGATTCGACGTGTTTATCACCCCAATTCGCTAGCTTTGTTATCTTGAATTTAAAGAAATGAAAACAACAGCGTCCACTACATTTCATGATGAGATTCTAGAAGGAATTCCATCGGTTATTCCTGCTAGGAAAGAATACGATACCACAGTTAGTCATGCCCCAAAGCGAAAGGACATCCTTTCTACTTCAGAAAAGAAGCTGGCCTTAAAAAATGCATTAAGATATTTTCCAACTGATCAACACGCTGAGCTTGCGCCCGAATTTGCAAATGAGCTAAAAGAGTACGGAAGAATCTACATGTACAGATACCGACCGGATTATAAAATGTATGCTCGTCCAATACAAGATTATCCGGGAAAAAGCGAACAGGCCAAGGCCATCATGCTTATGATCCAGAACAACCTGGATTATGCCATCGCTCAGCACCCACATGAATTGATTACTTACGGTGGAAATGGAGGTGTGTTTTCTAACTGGGCTCAGTACAGACTTACCATGAAGTATTTAGCTGAGATGACTGACGAACAAACGCTTGTTATGTACTCTGGTCATCCACATGGATTATTCCCTTCGCACGCAGAGGCGCCTAGAGTTGTAGTTACTAATGGCATGATGATTCCTAACTATTCATCGCAAGATGATTGGGAGAAATTCAATGCCTTAGGGGTAACTCAATATGGTCAAATGACCGCAGGTTCATACATGTATATCGGTCCACAAGGAATTGTGCATGGGACAACCATCACCGTTTTAAACGGTGGAAGAAAAGTATCTAAGAATGGAGAAGGATTAGCTGGAAAAATATTTCTAACATCTGGACTTGGTGGGATGAGTGGTGCTCAACCAAAGGCAGGAAATATTGCTGGATGCATTACCATTTGCGGAGAAGTAAATTCAAAAGCAACCTATAAAAGACATGAACAGGGTTGGGTTGACGAAGTATTTAATGACCTGAACGAACTTTGTGACCGGGTTCGGAAAGCTCAAGAAAGGAAAGAGGTTGTCTCTATTGCCTATGATGGAAACATCGTGGAAGTTTGGGAGAAATTTGATGAAGAAAATATTTATGTTGATTTAGGTTCAGATCAAACTTCATTGCACAATCCATGGGCTGGAGGATACTATCCTGTAGGACTTACATATGAAGCTTCTAATGAGATGATGGCCAACCAACCTGAGCAATTCAAAGAGAAAGTACAAGAGTCTCTGAGAAGACATGCCTCTGCTGTTAATAAGCACACGGCAAAAGGAACTTACTTCTTCGATTACGGAAACGCTTTCTTATTAGAAGCATCTAGAGCAGGTGGAGATGTAATGGCAAGTGATGGTATCACCTTTAAATATCCTTCCTATGTTCAAGACATAATGGGGCCTATGTGTTTCGACTTTGGTTTCGGACCGTTTAGATGGGTTTGTGCTACTGGAAAAGCAGAAGACCTCGAGACAACAGATAGAATCGCTTGTGAAATTCTCGAAAAAATCAGAACGAATTCGCCTGTTGAAATTCAGCAACAGATGGCCGATAACATTCAATGGATCCAAGGTGCTAAAGCAAATAACCTAGTTGTAGGCTCCCAAGCAAGAATCCTATATGCTGATGCCGAAGGAAGAGCTAAAATTGCTGAGGCTTTTAATAATGCAATAGCAAACGGTGAAATCGGACCAGTCGTATTAGGAAGAGACCATCACGATGTATCTGGAACCGATTCACCTTATAGAGAAACATCTAATATTTATGACGGGTCTCAATTTACGGCTGATATGGCGGTTCAAAACTTTGTTGGCGATAGCTTTAGAGGAGCTACGTGGATTTCTCTTCACAATGGCGGCGGAGTTGGATGGGGTGAAGTAATTAACGGTGGTTTCGGAATGCTTTTAGATGGCTCTCCAGAAGCGGATAGAAGACTTAAAATGATGCTTCATTGGGATGTCAATAACGGTATTGCCCGAAGAAGTTGGGCTCGAAATGAAGAAGCCATTTTTGCAATCAAAAGAGAAATGGAACGCACACCAACCTTGAAAGTTACGCTTCCAAATATTGCTGACGATGAAATTTTGAACGGTCTTCTTTAAATATTGATAGCCGCAATTGGAAGTTTACTTTTTGCTGTCAGATTTTTAAAAATACAATAGTTAAGCACAATTGAGCGAACCGAGCATATTCTTATTAATTTTCAGTCTTGTCTTTGGAAAGTCTTGAAATATTAAAATCCTCTTTTGGGTACGACACCTTTCGGCCGTTGCAACACGAGGCAATTAATGCCGTGTTGTCTGGAAAAGACACATTTGTAGTAATGCCCACGGGAGGAGGAAAATCCATTTGTTTTCAAGTGCCTGCTCTTATTCTCCCACATCTTACCGTAGTAATTTCACCACTTATTTCGCTGATGCAAGACCAAGTTGAAACGCTTAACGAGAATGGAATTGAAGCCGCCTTCTACAATAGCACCCTTTCTTCAGCGCAAAAAAACAAACTCATTCAGCAATGTTTAAATGGAAATTTAAAATTGCTTTATATGGCTCCTGAAACTTTTCTTCCTGCTATTGATTCGTGGCTAAAAGATGCCCGTATTTCATTATTGGCAATTGATGAGGCACATTGTGTCTCTACTTGGGGACATGATTTCAGACCCGAATATTCTCAATTAGGTGCGGCTAGACACGCTTTACCTGAAGTCCCTTGCATTGCGCTGACAGCTACTGCTGATGTGGTTACTAGAAAAGACATCGTAAGACAGCTTCATTTACAAACCGATCAACTTTTCATATCCTCTTTTGATCGTCCTAATCTTGAATTAATAGTAAAAGGAAACATAAAGAAAAAAGAGAAGATTAAACAGATTCTAGGATTTATTGAAAAGCAAAATGAAAATGCTGGAATTATTTATTGCTTTTCTAGAAAGGAAGCAGACGAGTGGACCGTAATTTTAAATAAAGAAGGATATCGTGCAAGTGCATATCACGCAGGTTTGAAAGCGCAAGACAGATCGACTGCACAACAACAATTCATTCACGACGAAACTCAGATCATATGCGCTACCATTGCCTTTGGTATGGGTATAGACAAATCCAATGTTCGTTGGATTATTCATAATAATTTACCTAAAAACATCGAAAGTTATTACCAAGAAATTGGTCGTGCAGGTAGAGATGGGCTGCCCGCACAAGTACTATTGTATTATACACTCAAGGATGTCGTTATGCAAGCTAACTTCATAAAAGACAGCGAAAAGCCTATTGTTGGAACCAAAAAGCTCCAACGCATGCTCCAGTTTGCTGAAGCTACTTCTTGCCGACGAAAGATATTACTCAATTATTTTAACGAACAACAGGAGCAAGATTGTGGTAATTGCGATATCTGCATGCATCCTCCGGACTTTGTTAATGGAACAAGGATTGCCCAAATGGCACTTTCCGGAATTAAAAGAACCCAAGAACGGGTTGCTACAACTTTGCTCATCAAAATTTTAAGAGGCGCTGAGTCCAGTGATGTTACGAATCGCGGTTTCCATCAATTGAAGACGCACGGTGTCGGTGCAGCATATTCGGAATACGAATGGCAGCATTACATCGCTCAACTTATTAATTTAGGTCTCATTGAAATTGCTTACGACGAATATTTAAGTCTAAAAATTACCCGTGCTGGAAACAAAGTTCTATTTGGTAAAAGCGAGATTAACGTAACGGTTCCTCCACAAAAAGCTTTGAGGTCAACTAGAAAAAAAAACAAACCCAAAGTTGAATTCAATAAGGAAGTAGACCCAACACTTTTTGACATATTAAGAACAAAACGTACGGAAATTGCAAAGAAACAAGGAGTCCCACCATATATTGTATTTAATGACGCTACGTTAACTCAGATGGCATCCAGCAAACCAATAACATTAAACCAAATGGCAGATATTTCGGGTGTAGGAGATGCGAAACTAATTAAATATGGACCAATCTTTTTGGAGCTTATTAAGAATAATAATTAATCTTAATATCGGTAAAACAAATTTTATTATTTCAACAGGTAACTGCATACCTTTGCAATATGAATGCATCGCAACAAACCGTTAATTTGGGTGTGCCAAATCTAACTTCTGCAAAAATTGCCATTATTGGCGGTGGTAATATTGGAGTGGCACTGGCTCTTGGCCTGGCTCGATCAGGTAAATACGAGGAGAAAGAAATAGTTATAACCAGGAGAAGGCCTCAAAAATTACAAAAATTAGGTTCAGATGGTTTTTTAATTACCCCGAACAATAAGATAGCTGTTTCTAATACGAATGTTGTTGTTCTTGCCGTTTTACCACAGCAAATTAATGAGGTCATTGAAGAAATAAAAGACGTTTTAACCGAATCACATGTGCTTGTTTCAGCGGTCTCTGGAGTTTCTATTCAAAACCTCATGGATCTTATTGGAAAGCAGGTACATATTGTAAGAGCCATGCCCAATACGGCCATCTCCATCGGTGAATCAATGACTTGCATCGCCGCACTACAGAGAAGTTCAGATAAAATAACCGATGTACGAGAACTTTTTGATACGGTTGGCATCACTATGGTAATAAATGAAGCTCAAATGACTTCGGCTACTGCTTTATGTGCTTGTGGTATTGCCTTTTTTTTACGCGCAATCCGCGCTGCTTCGCAAGGAGGAACTGAAATAGAGTTTCATGCGACAGAAGCCTTAAAAATGGCTGCTCAGACTGCAAAAGGAGCGGCAGGTTTGTTACTAGCCAATAATACACACCCAGAAGATAAAATAGATAAAGTAACTTCGCCGAAAGGATGTACAATTGCAGGATTGAACCAAATGGAACACCACGGATTCAGTTCTGCATTTATAAAAGGAATAACTACTTCAGCAATTAAAGCTAACGGACTCTACGAACATGAAGAATCTTGAGAATAAAATAGTTTGGATTACAGGCGCTTCATCCGGAATAGGATTGGCAGTCGCTAAATTATTTAACGCACATGGTGCTATAGTGATTCTTTCAGCCAGAAAAAAAGAGACGCTGGAAAAGACACAAAAAACACTATCAAATCCAGAAAAATCTTTTGTACTTCCTTTAGACTTGACAAAACCTGAACAATTCGTAATGTCTACCAAACAGGTAATTGATAGATACAACGACATTGATGTATTGGTTAACAACGGCGGAATTAGTCAACGATCCCTCGCTTCAGAAACACCTATTGATATTGACCGAACCATTATGGAGGTGAATTATTTTGGTCACGTTGGTTTAACAAAAGCTGTTTTGCCTTTTATGCATACTCAAAAGGAAGCATACATCATTACAATTAGTAGCCTATCGGGTAAATTCGGCTTTTTTCAAAGGTCTGCCTACGCTGCAAGCAAGCATGCACTTCAAGGGTTTTTCGAATCTCTTAGATTAGAAGAAGAAAAAAACAATATCAAAGTACTTTTAGCCTATCCTGGCTATGTAAATACGCAAATATCTCAAAACGCATTAAAATCAGATGGAACCGCACACGGGGATCACGATCAAAATCAATCAAATGGAATTTCTCCTGAAGAATGTGCTGAAAAGATCCTTAGTGCAATGAGAAAAAATAAATTAGAAGTATTTCCTGGAGGTCGAGAAATTAATGCCGCAAAATTAAAAAGGTTTGCGCCAAAAACTTTTCATAAAGTAATTAAAAAACAAAAACCAACATAACTAAACTACTGAGAGCCCTAATCTTTAATTCTCATAAACTTTAAAGCTTTCAGCATTGCATCCGGTAACGGTTTTTCTGGACTGCGCTTCTCCACATTTAAGTAAATTCCCAACTTTTCCAAAATAGGAATTTTATAAACCTCTATTAATTCAATTAATGTTCCGTCTGGATCCTCAATGTAGGTGCAATGTACTTTAGTTGATTCCCCCATACTCAATACTTCATTCGTATCGCATGTAAACCCGAAACCTGATTCAGCTAACGTTTCTCCAAGTGCTTTCATATTTCGCACATCAAACCCAAGGTGAACAAACCCAATATCACCCCACATTCGATTTTCATAGATTTTATTTTTCTTTCGGTCTGATAAATCTTGAATTAATTCTATTTGAGTTTGCCCGCTGAGCCTGTTAAACCCGCCTTTACAAGGTTTAGTCCGTCCTAGAAGTACTCTTCTAAATCTTTTGGATCCGCCTGGCAAACCTGTCCAGTCCTCAAATACACCAGACTCGTCATAAATTACCTTATCATACCCCAATATGTCTGAGTATAACTTTCTTGACTCCACTATGTTTGAGCACCCAATGGTGCAACCTATATTACCACCCATTGGGTGTTTATAAGAAGTAAACCACTCTTTTGATTCTAGAACTTGTAATAGCAAGCCATTAGGATCTTTCACGTAAAAGGTCTCTTTATTGTCAGGTGTACTTCCTTCAAAAACCAGTTCCTGGCCATTACTTGTAAAATGCTTCTTTGCCAAATTCAAATCAGGCGTTTTGAAAGTGCCTATGAAAATACCCAAATCACCTAGTTCAAAAGCAATATCCGCATTAGTTGCCTGAAAACTGGTCGGTTGAACTATTTCCATCGCACAGCCACCTTTTAGGTTCATCACCATTGCAGCTCGCTTATTGATTACTTCCCCTTTCGTGTAGATGGTCATAAGCGGTGCCAATGCCTCTGCATTAAAGAAGGGCACATCCATGCCAAAAAATTTGCGGTACCACTTCCAAGCAATTTCATGGTTATCTACTCCGATTCCTAAGTGCTGGATTCCTTGTACTACACCTTCCATATTAATTTTTCAATCGTTCAACATATGTACCACTTTTCGTATCTACTTTTATTCGATCTCCTTCACTAATAAAAAGTGGAACCCTTATTTCTGCACCGGTTTCAATAGTTGCTGGTTTGGTTGCATTGGTTGCAGTATCTCCTTTTAGTCCTGGTTCTGTATAAGTAATCTCAACTTCAATAAATTGAGGAAGCTCAACGACTAATGGAGCTTCTTCTTCTGCATGGTAAATAATGGTACAGATATCGCCTTCTTTTAAAAATTCAGATTTTTCTACCATGTGTTTCTCAATAAAAACTTGGTCGTAACTCTCTTGGTTCATAAAATGAAACCCTTCTGCTTCTGCATACAGATATTGATAAGAGCGATTCTCAATTCTAACGACTTCAATTTTATGACCAGACGAAAAAGTATTATCTACTACTTTTCCAGTTTCAATGTTTTTCAATTTTGTCCGAACAAATGCAGGCCCCTTACCAGGTTTTACGTGTTGGAATTCTACAATTGTTACTAATTTCCCATTGTAATTAATACAAAGGCCATTTTTAATATCTGCGGTTGTCGCCATTTTGTTTAAGAATATTTATTCGGCTAAAGTTACATTTTCCACATGAATTCAAAAATTTAATCTTAGATCAGCTAATACGACTCCAATTAGGCCTGTTTCTAACAATGTTTACCAATTCCTGCCGAATACGCACATTTTCTGGATTCTTTAAATCTGGATCCTCGGAGACCAAATCAAACGCCGCATTTCTTGCGTATTGCAATAGCTGACCGTCTTTTGCTAAATCAGCAATTTTCAAATCGAGCAACCCACTTTGTTGGGTCCCCATAATATCACCTGGGCCGCGCAGCTTGAGATCAACTTCTGCAATTTCAAAACCATCATTGGTGCGAACCATGGTATCCAAACGTTTTTTAGCATCTTCAGTAAGTTTGTAGCTCGTCATTAAAATACAATAAGATTGATCCGCGCCACGTCCTACTCTGCCCCTCAATTGATGCAGCTGAGACAATCCAAACTTTTCTGCACTCTCAATAACCATTATGGAAGCGTTAGGAATATTTACGCCAACTTCTATAACCGTAGTTGCCACCATAATTTGACTTATTCCTGATACAAATCGCTGCATTTCCATCTCTTTATCCGCGGGCTTCATTTTACCATGCACTATGCTAACTTGATACGCTGGTTTTGGAAATCTTCTGGTAATACTTTCGTAACCGTCCATCAAATCTTTGTAATCTAGTTTCTCAGATTCTTGAATCAATGGATAAACAATATAAACTTGTCCTCCCTTTTTTATTTCTTGCTCTATGAATCCAAAAACAGTAAGACGTGCTGAATCAAATCGATGCTGCGTTACGACTTGTTTTCGACCAGGTGGTAATTCATCAATAACAGATACATCAAGATCTCCATAGAAAGTCATTGCTAGCGTCCTTGGTATAGGAGTTGCGGTCATCACAAGAATATGTGGAGGTATTTTATTTTTTCTCCAAAGCTTCGCTCTTTGAGCAACACCAAACCGATGCTGTTCATCAATTACAGACAAACCTAAATTCTTAAACTTTACTTTATCCTCTATAAGCGCATGTGTTCCAATAAGCAAATGAAGTGCTCCATTTTCAAGACGTTCATGAATTATTCTTCTTTCAGCTACTTTAGTGCTTCCTGTAAGTAATGAAACTTCTATCGGTAATTTCTCGACAAATTCTTTAATGGTTTGAAAATGTTGTTTAGCCAATATTTCTGTAGGTGCCATTAATGCCGTTTGAAAACCATTGTCAATCGCCATCAAGAGTGTAAAAAATGCCACCAACGTCTTTCCTGAACCGACATCTCCTTGAAGAAGGCGATTCATTTGAATTCCGGAACGCAAATCACCTCTAATCTCTTTTAATACCTTCTTTTGGGCACCCGTTAATTCAAAAGGCAAATGCTCATTGTAAAATGCATTGAACAAATCGCCGACCACTTTAAACACATGGCCACGCGACTTGCGCTGTGCTATTTGTTTTTGCTTTACAAGCAAGAGTTGTAAAAAAAACAATTCTTCAAATTTAAGCCTCATTTGAGCACTCCTAACCTCATAAAAATCAAGCGGTTTATGAACTTGTAAAAGTGCTTTTGCCTTAGAAATCAAATTAAATTTGGATAACAATTCAGGTGATAAATTTTCCTGTATTAATCCTTCAATTTGAGGCAATAGGTTTTTAATGATATTTTCTAACCCTTTACTATTCAGCCCCTTATTACTCAGTTTGTCTCCCGAATGATATACCGGTTGCAATCCTCCAATTAACGGTTTATTCGACTCTACTTTTTCCAGATCCGGATGGGCAATATTGTATTTTCGACCAAATTTAGTTGGCTTTCCAAATACAATGTATTTCGCACCTATTTGCAAAGTAGGTTTCACCCATTTTATTCCTTTAAACCAAACCAGTTCTATTTGGCCAGTGCTATCCTCAATGATAGCTACCAATCTCTTCGCCCGTTTGGCACCTACTTCTTGAATCGACTTAATTCTTCCATTAATCTGGACTGCATTGTCGGTCTCTGTAATTGACTCGATTAAAATAAATTTTGACCTATCTATATAGCGAAATGGGAAAAAGTTTAGCAGGTCCCAATAGGTATATATTCCCGCCTCTTGCTTAAGAGTGTCAGCCCTCTTAGGTCCGACTCCTTTCAGATATTCTATTGGAGTTAACAGCAAGTTATTCACGTCAATTGTTATTCTTATTTTGAAGTTATAAATTGTAGTGAGTTTATCCACGGTAAATGAAAAGAATCGTCCAATTGACTGTTTTATTAGAAGTATTTATTTCATGCAGCACTGAACAACAGCGTGAAATTACTACCATTACTATCATTACTGATTCGTTAAGTACTAATCGAAACTCAACAGACAACTTTCATCAAGGATTCTGGGTACATGAAAAGAGCTTACAGGTTTTATCGGATGGCGATCTCAATTATAATTTTGAATGGAATTCCATAAAAACATTCCAAGAGAAAGGAAAACCCATGCTCGTAATCAATGATCCTTTGGGTGCTGATACATTTGAGCTTCAAAGTTCTGACTCGCACTCTCATTTTACACTTTTGGATGTCCCTTTTTCGGAGATTGACTCCATTAAATTTATCACAGAAGACAGTCTAATTAGTATAAGCGATTACGAATCAAAAAAATACGCATCCATTGATTCAGCAAGAGTTATTTATGAATATTTTTTTGCTGGTAATTACCATGTTCATCACTTAAATACGGCTACCAAAATAACATTGGAAGCTAATGGAAATGTTATCGGTTGGCAAGGTGTAACCAATTACTCGTCTCATTCTGATTTAGAAAAACCAACTTTCTCTTTATCAAACAAAGACTCAGTTGTTCATGTATATTACATTCAAGATAATCCTTTGGGATTTGATTTATTTGAAATCATTGATTGTGAAAATCACAACTGGCAAAAGGAAACAATTAAAATCGGGACGTTGTCCTATCAATTTAAAAAATCGTGAAAAATATCTTTTTTCTATTCATCGTCTTTTTCAGCTTAACGGCTTTTTGTCAGGAAAAAAAGTGGACAGCTGGCCTAAATATTCATAAACTGGGTATTCGAGTGCCCAAATATTTAACCAATGAAAATATTCGAGTTGGTTATTGGTTACAAGACTATCATCAAGCAGGTGTCGAAATTGGGATGTATAGAGATGCCACCCAATCCTATCCGACAGGAGGCATTTATTATCGATTTCAACCCTTGACAAGTAAGTTCAGGCCTTTTTTTGAGGGGCGAGCTAAAACCATGTTGATACGAAATGTTTTCTCGGGTAATCAAACGTCTTTTATCTGGAGCATTTATTCTGGGCTATCATTTGAACTTTCACAACAATTCAGCCTTGAAATAGGTATCGGTAAATCAAAGATCGATTGGGATCAATTTATAGGTTTTAATGTCAAATTTTAATATGACTAAGAAGCGATGTGAATGGTGTTTGAAGGATGAAATTTATATGAAATATCATGATGAAAGCTGGGGGATACCTATTCATGATGACAATAAACACTTTGAATATCTTGCACTCGAAGCGGCTCAAGCAGGCTTAAGTTGGTACACAATACTTATTCGTTTGGAAGGATATCGTACAGCATTTGCTGACTGGAATCTGGATGAAATAAAAAATTTCAATGAAGAAGATATACGGAACTTGCTCCAATTCAAAGGAATTATTCGAAATCGTAAAAAAATTGAAGCCGTTATAAACAATGTGAAACCATTCAAAGAAATTCAAGATGAATTTGGGAGCTTTGACAATTACATCTGGAATTATGTTAATGGCGAACCGATTCGCAATATTATCCTTAACAAAGCCGACTACGTAGCGACATCACCGTTATCTGATAAAGTAAGTTTAGACCTAAAGAAAAGAGGATTTAAATTCATAGGCTCAACAACCATATATGCTTATTTACAAGCAGCAGGTATCGTAAATGATCATGCTGAATATTGCTGGCGGAAACAGCCGTGAGTTTCATTTGATTCATTTATTTCAGGCTGTTCTAAAATCCTTCAAACTATCTCTCAAGTAAAAAATGACCGGTTTCAGAAAATACTTGTTTATCTAGTCCCAAACCAGAAATAACAAAATAATAGGTTCCATCCTGAACCAACTCACCTGCTGAATTTCGCCCATCCCAACCGTGATTAGATTGTTCAATACTAACGACCAATTGACCCCAACGATTATAAATAAGTAATTCATATTCATCAATACCTTGAGATATTGGTAAAAACAAATCATTTTGACCATCTCCATTTGGCGTAAAAATATTAGGGACCAACAGCTCTGAATCACCAAATACCGAAACGATCAAGAAAGCCGTATCTGTACATATACCATTACTGGCCACCAACATAACTGAATACTCACCTTCTGTTGTATAAACTTCCTCAACATTTAAATCTGTACTAGTTGATAAATCAGTATTCCATAAATACGAAACTGCATCGGTAGATGTATTAGTAAAATCAACATTTAACGGGGCAGAACCTGAAGTTACCGAGGCACTAAAATCCGCTATTGGATTAAGTACATCCACCGAAATAATAGCCGTATCATTAAGACAAACACCACTACTTAAAACAACATACATGTAATCTCCTGAGCCATTACTGCCAGGATTAAAAGCTCCATAGAATCCATCACTAAGAATAGATGGACCTGACCAGCTGCCGCTATTTTCAATAGTGCCTAAGTACCCAAATAAAGAATCAATAGCACCCGACTCACAAAAAGAGACGGTACTATTTTGCCCTGCATAAACGGAATCATAAACGGTAACAGAAATTGTAGTATCTGAAAAACATATGCCTGCTGTTATGTATTGTATAGAATAAGTTGTCGATCCAACGCCACTTAATATTTCTCCTGTACTGGAAATCAAAGTAGCACCATCACCTAAATCAGGATTAAAACTGAATACTCCTCCAGCGGTAGCAATACCCGTAGCTGAATTAGCGCTTCCCTCACAGTAATCCGTTAAGATAAACGCTGGGTCGTCTGTCGCAATTACCTCGATACTTGCACTTGAATTGGCAGCAGCACATCCGCCAGATGCTGCGATGTCATTCATAACCGTATAAATCCCTGAAACACTGCCTGAAAGATCAACTTCTCCTGTCGATGGATTG
>CAJQPO010000026.1 GCA_905480225.1 uncultured Flavobacteriales bacterium
GAGATAGCTTTAAAACTTGCGCTTCAATATTGGCATAATCGAGGCATTGAAAAGAGAACTTTAATAGCGTTTGAAGGTGCTTATCATGGAGATACTTTCGGTGGTATGAGTGTAAGTGCCAGGTCTATGTTTTCAGAACCGTTTAACCATCACCTGTTTAATACAGAATTTATACCGACACCCACAGATTCGAATATAGACATCGTTGAATCAAAATTGAGATCAATTTTAGCTAAAAAGGATGTGGCAGCTTTTATTTACGAGCCTTTGGTTCAAGGAGTACGGGGAATGGCCATGCATAATAAACAGCACTTGTCTCGACTTTTATTGTTGGCTAAGGAATTTGATGTGTTGTGCATAGCAGATGAAGTAATGACAGGATTCGGCAGAACGGGAACACTATTTGCATCGGATCAAGTTGAAATTAAACCAGATATTGTTACGCTTTCCAAGGCGCTTACCGCTGGCGTCATGCCACTAGCAGTGACGGCCTGTTCTAATGCTATTTATGACGCCTTTTATAGTGATGAGAAGCATAAAGCATTTCTACACGGTCATTCTTTTACAGGAAATGCTTTAGCTTGTGCGGTAGCATGTGCTAACTTGGATCTTCTTGAATCAGACGAGGTGTCAAAAAATTTGTCTGACTTAATACAAGGGCAAACCGATTTTAGAGGTTTGATCCAAAGCCATAAAGGGATCAAAGAGGCGCGTCAACAGGGCGCAATTCTAGCCCTAGAATTAAATTCTTCTCAGCAATCAGGATATACGAATGAATTAGGAGCTAAAGCTTACGCTTTTTTTCTGGAAAGAGGAGTCATTATGCGTCCGTTGGGCAATGTTCTCATCATAATGCCACCTTATTGCATTTCAAAAGAAGAACTGCAATGCATTTACACACATGTGCTTGCTTTTCTTGAGGAGCTGTTTCCTTAATTGTGAAGATCATCATACAAATCTTTGTACTCCTCTGAGTAATCTTTTTGATAGTCTTCATTCTCATTATAAAAATAAGGATGACCAAAAGCGATAATTGTTTGAGCTTTTACGATATCCGTTTTCTTTGCATATTTCGCATATTGCATGAGCGAAAATCTTAAGTTGTACTGTGTTTGCTCAGACATTTCTTCAAATTGAAGATTACCCGTTCCTATTTCAGCCATTGACTTCCAAGCGGAAACAATCATTTTTCTACCTTCAGATTTATTACCAGAAAGAACTTCTAAAACTGCTCTGGTAAGAGTAAGACCTTTGTCTTCAGGACTAAATCCAGACATCTTTTTTATTAAACTTAGCCCTTTTTTATACCCTTTCTCTGTATCTGCTGATATGTAATTTTCAACCTCTTCTGCAACGAGATACCGAAGCTCTTCAAAATAATCTATAGCATCTTCCCAATAAGCGTTGGTTTTATCTTTTTTACGAAACTTAACCGCATAACTTAACGCCGACTTATAGGCCTTGGGGTATGTTGCGCTGAATTTATTGTCTAAAGACATTCTGTATGATGCTTCAGAGAAATACAAATAGGGTAAAGGGTCTTTTTTTGTATTGTCATTCTGGATGTACTTATTCGATTTTCTCAATACTTTCTCGTATTCTTCACTAACCAGCAATGACAACAAATCCGAATATTCTTGACTGGATGCTGCAATGGGTAGTAAAAACAACAGTATTAAAGTAAAAAAAGTTGTTTTTTTCATGTAGAAAAATTTAATTCAAGCAAATAAAAACAAATTACATGCCTAAAGTTAATCAAATCTGAATTTATTGAAATAGGTTTGTTACAGGAACTTGCAAAATAAGACCGAATTAAGTTTAAATTATTGCAGTAACTGGATTAATGAAAAAAGAAAAATACATTTCTGACAGAATTAGCTTTTTAGATCACGGTTCTAATACGACCATTGTCATATCTACAGCAATAGACAGATGGAAAGAATCGCTGCTTTTGTTCTGGATTTTATGTTGGACTGCGTCTGGGTGTTATTTATTGTATGAACTCTTCGCAGGAAATAATGAACAAGAAATGCAAATAGGTTTATTCATTTTTATTTCTTTTTGGTTTTATTTTGAGTACCGTATTGCCCGTGTATTTTTATGGAGAAAATGGGGCATGGAGATGATTAGTGTAGATGAAGTAGAATTATCCTATAAACGGGCAATAGGAAACTATGGAAAATCTAACAGGTATTATTTTGACCAGATGGGGCCGTTTGAAGTAAGAAAACCCAGTGCTAAGTCTTTGACAGTTAATATTGAAGATTCGTTTTGGTTTTTAGGAGGTGAAAGGGTTCAATTTAGCTATCAAAGTAAGGTCATTTCTTTTGGAAGACAGTTGTCTTTTGAAGACGCCAATAAACTAGTTAAATTGCTTAAAAAACAAGAAGTTTTGCATCAAAAAAGAATCGAGCAGACTAGTCTGAAAAGTGAAAAGCAATTGAACTCGGACGTATAGTCTGCGTTCCATTGAAATCTTCTTTGAGTAGCATATTTTGGGCAGTTTTTCCTTCAAAGACTTCTTCCATGCTGTTGATGGCGCCGGCTGGTATTCTAGCTTTTAGTAATTCTTTCAATATTTGATCCCTTTCTTTCTGCTGAAAAGATAAGGTTAAAACTTTGTTTAATTTTTTTCTATTTGTTATTCGGTTTTGATTCTTACGGTACTCATTATTGTCAAGTTCTTTGTTACCTAAAATTTTGATTAAGTTATTGAATTGTTTGTCATTGCCAATTGCAAGAACTAACCATTTTCCATCACTGCATTGGTAGGTTTCTCCGTATGGTGCGATATTAGGGTGTAACGATCCATTTCTTTTTGCCTCTAAACCACTCATTAGCCAATTGGTAGCTTGATTAACTAAGGAAGAAATGGCGGAAGCCTCTAAAGAAACTTCAATGTAGCTTCCAAGACATTCCTTTTCTAATTTAAGGAGTGCAATTAACAAAGCTTCTTTCATTTGATGACCGGCAATAACATCAATAAGTGCTACAGGCATTTTGGTTGGGGGGGAGTTCGGATGCCCATTCATATTCATATAGCCTGTTTCCCCTTGCAGAACGGCATCAAACGCAGGTCTGCTCTTATCCGATTCAAAACCAAATAATTGACATTGAATAATGTCTCTTTTTAAGCTACAAAAGTAATCGTAAGTCAATCCAAGTTTTTCAGCGTCACCAAGCTTTAAGTTGGTTGTGATAATATCAGCTGTTTTGACGTACTCACCGAGTTGAATTTTTTGTTTGGGGTCTTTTAGGTCAAGGAAAACATGTTTTTTCCCATAATTAACTGCTGCAAAATAGGCAGAAATTTCATTGGATTCAGAAGCAATTTCACAAGAGTTTTTCCAGTTTCTAGTCACGTCTCCGCCTGTCGTACTATTTTCTATCTTGATAACATTTGCACCCAATTCAGCAAAAAACATGCCCACAGAAGGGCCAGCTAAAACACTTGAGAGCTCAATTATTGTAAGTCCTTTAAAAAAGTTGTCCATATAAGTAGTGTTACGAGTACCTTTAGTTTATAATCTAGCTTGTTTGTTTGGGAGCACAAACAAAAATAGAACCTTTTTGGCTGTTTTTCGTCTAAAGAAGTTGATTTTGTTATGAGTGTAGCTGTAAGGAAATTCGGTACGTTTGCAGGGGTTTATACACCTTCTGTTTTAACTATTCTTGGGGTAATCATGTACCTGAGAATGGGTTATGTTGTTGGTAACGCTGGCATGTGGAACACCATTGCCATTATCCTTGTCGCGCATGTAATTTCTATAACAACAGGATTAAGTGTCGCTTCTATTTCTACTGATCGTAAAATTGAAGCTGGTGGTATTTATTACATATTGTCTAGAAGTCTAGGATTGCCTATTGGTGGTGCCATTGGGTTTACTTTATTCGTGGGGACGGCTTTGGCTATTTCTCTTTATTTAGTAGGGTTTTCTGAATCTTTTATCGATGTTACTGCACCAATTGAAGCCAATTGGTTAGGATTGTCAGACCTGAGTATGATACGCATTGTTGCAAGCTCAGCATTAGTATTGATTACAATTATTGCATTTATCAGTACCAATATTGCTTTAAAATTGCAGTTTGTAATTCTGGGTGCCATTGTACTTTCTTTGATCTCCATATTTGGCGGGGATTGGTCTAATCCTGACCCGATAAATCCGGAACTACTTGAAATTAAAAAGGAGAGTGGATGGTTTAATCTGTTTGCTATATTTTTCCCTGCAGTTACAGGGTTTACGGCTGGTGTTGCCATGTCAGGAGACTTAAAAGATCCGAAGAAGTCCATTCCCAATGGAACTATTTTATCTATTGCATCAGGCCTCATTATTTATCTTTTTTTAGCGGTTTTTATAGCGGTTAGCATCCCACAAGACCTTTTAATTACGGATGATAATGTTTTAAAAAAATATGCGTGGATTCCAGTTTTAGTAGTTGCGGGAATCTGGGGTGCAACTTTATCCTCTGCTATAGGCAGCTTATTGGGAGCACCCAGAATACTACAGGCGATGTCTATGGATAAGATAGGTCCGAAAATTTTTGCAAGGGGTTTTGGGGCTGAAAATGAGCCAAGAAATGCTTTGATACTCACATTCTTAATTGCCGAAGCAGGCATATTAATAGGGGAATTGAATACAATTGCCGAAATAGTTTCTATGTTTTTCTTGGCGGCATATGGCTTTATAAACTTAGCGCAGTTTCTAGAAAGTTGGGCAAGTACAGATTATTTACCGTCATTCAAAATCTCTAAATGGTTTGGTTTAGTTGGATTCATTGCCACTTTATATGTGATGATGATGCTAAATACAGCGGCCATGATAATTGCACTAATTGTCATTTTGGGAATATTCGTTTTCTTAACGCGGAAGCAAATCACGCTGGGTTCTGGTGATGTTTGGCAATCTGTTTGGTCGTCTGTTGTGAAGGCAGGGTTAAAGAGAATGGATCGCAAGGAAATGCACAAGAGAAATTGGGAACCGAACATTTTGCTTTTTTCTGGTGAAACAGATAATAGACCGTATCTCTTAGAATTTTCAAAAGCATTAGCAGGAAGGCTTGGTATGATTTCTAATTTTGACTTAGTTGAGACGCCTGATTCTAAAGTCTTATTTCCAAAGCATCAACAAGCCAAAAGAGATACGGAAATTATTGAGCAGGGTGTATTCTCAAGACGACAGGAGTGCAAGAATTTATTTCAAGGAATTGAAATGATTTCGGCTACATATGGATTTTCTGGGATTGAACCGAATACGGTGTTAATGGGTTGGGCTAGAAATGCGAGTGATCCAATTTTATTCTCTCAAATGAATAAGCGGTTGATTGATTTGGATTACAACATATTGTATTTAGATTTTAATCAGAAGAAGGGATTTGGAAATTATACTAGAATTGATCTGTGGTGGGATGGTTTTTCTAAAGATTGCGAATTCATGTTGAGTTTGGTAAAGCTCATTCAAACCTCGAATCAGTGGAGAAATGCTCAAGTTCGGGTTTTGATGGTTAACAGTCAGAATGATCAAAAAATTGCGGTCGAGGAGCAGATAGCGGAACTGATTGTGGATTTAAGAATTCAGGCCGAAATCGAAGTAGTCAATAATGCAATTGACAAAAAAACTTTTTACGATATTGTAAAAGCACATTCTTTTGATTCGGATTTGATTTTTCTACCGATTCCTGAATTGGCGCTGGGCAGTGAAAAAGAGTTCGTAAATACAATAGATGAACTGGTTGATAATATTGGAACAACCGTTTTAGTTAGGGCATCATCTCATTTTGATGAAATAGCGATTGACCTGAATACGATTCATGCATTTAATCAAGAATCAGAAGAACAAGCGCCGTATGTGCTTCAGCAAAAAATCACATTTGACGGGTGCAAGTCTAAATCTGTTCAAACAACGGCTGAGAAGCTTTATGCAGATTTTCGAGAGGTTAATGGTAAATATGCAAACAATGGGCTCAAAGGCTTTCAGAATGTATATAAGGGAAAGATTGACTATCTGCAGGGTCAACTTGCTTTGCTTCTGATGGAGTTCGACGGTACTAATGAAGCGCTTAAGCAGAAAATAGAGGATATTCTAAGAAAGGTTATTGACGAAATTTCGAGAAAACAGTTGATCAACGCTGCTCAATCTATTCGAATGAACTCTGTAAAGTTGATAGATCAGCATCGGTCTATTTTAGATAGACAAAAAAGTCGAATAGAACATGTTTTTAGTCGAGAGGATTTGCTGCCAGAGCCAAACGAAGAATTTCGAATTTCTAGAGCAAAAAAATTAAAAAGAACAGTTGCTAAAATCGGAATCAAACCAAAAATTAAGATTCGTTTTCGCGCTCTTTCAGTAAATCGATATGATTATTATTTCATACCCAAATTTAAAGCGTTAAAAAAATCGTTTTCATTAAGTGGATATCAGGTAATAGAGGACTTGACTACTATTTTTCAGGAATTGAATGATACTATTGATGAGTTGCCATTATATCCCTCAAAGCAAGTATTGAAAAAAGTTAATTTGGAATTGCAAGATAGATTTGCTTTGTTTTTTAGTGACCTTAATAAATACCCTGAACTGATTAGACATGAACTTGATGTGCTCACTTCTAGTTACGTCAATAAATTAATTCAGGACGCGAATCGGGTCGATGTGAATACAAGACTAGAAGAGCGTATTGAAAACCGATCTGTGTCAAGACTAAAAACCGATTTAAATTCAATTGAAAGGTATGCAGATGGTTGGTTGTTTTTTCAAAATTTATTGCATAATAACTTACTCCTTGAGCAGCAATTGTCGGCAATAAAGTACAAGGTGAAATCGGTTGTGGAAGGAAGCACAATTAAATTAACACACGGCATATTTTGGAGCTTGAAAAAAGACTTTTCTGATTTTGAAAATCAACTCAATGTACTGCAATCTTCAAATAATACAACCGATGGAATTGAATTGAACTTTAAGTCTACTACATTTTTCACCTACGAAGAAATAATTAAAGACAATTTGAAGGTGATCTTGGATATGGTAAAAGACATTCCCGAATCACTTTTTGTAATTGACACGCAACAAATCGATTTAGAACGAGGAAATTTTCATGAAATCAATAAATCAAATATCAAAGCGAAAGAGTTAGTGGTTTTTATGCTTGAGTCTAAATTAGTTGAAGACATTGAGCTTAAAACCCTTTCAATTATTGAGGAAGTTCAAAAACTAAAAGTAGCAACAGAAACAAGTGGGAAATTAGTTGCTTATACGTGCCAAAACCCGGAGGTGAAACCTGAGCAACTTAAAGAAGTAGTTTCCAAAGCTCAGGCAGACTTAACGAGTACAATTGCAAGAGTGCAAGCTCTGGAGCAAAAGCTAACAACAGAAATTAGGAGTAATTTGATTCACGTAAATGAAATGCTCGTTGCAAAAACTTTTATTGCCAGAGCAAATCAGTTAGGAAGGTATGTGAAAAGAGACATTACCAAAAAGGGGATGCGCAATTATATTACTCCGATTTCGAAAGGAATAGAAAAAATCTACAAAAGACTAGCAAGCCGCTATTTGAGCACAAGAGAAGATTTTGTGCAAGCCCAGTTTAGAATTGCGAATGAGTCGATTCATAACTTACACGCGGAAGTGCATGATTTTATTGAATTGATTTCCATTTCAAGTGAGGTAGAAGAGGTGCTACCTTTTTATTACAAGCAGCTTTTTCTAGGCAGACATGCGCTGCTAGATGAACTGTTAATGGAAAAGAGTCACGAGCATAGCCAACTAAAACAAGCTTTTAAACGAAGTGAACAAGGAGTAGACGGGGCAATTTTAATTACGGGTTGTCTGGGTTCTGGATATTCTTCCACGGCAGAAATTTGGGCATCTAAAATAGAGTCATCATCCTTTTATGAAATAAAGGCACCGTCTAGAGTGGAGTTATTGAATGAGAAAAGTTGGGACAATGCGATGTTTGAAAGTGCAAATGTCCAAAACTGGCCCGAATATAAAACCAAATTGGAACCCGGTGATACCTTGTTCTTTAAAGACATTGAATTGTGGTTTGTAAAAGGTACATCCAATCTTGTATTTGAAAAGTTTTTGGAATTTATCAGGACTTATGGGGGTAAACTCAATATATACATCAGCTGTAATATTGAGTTTTATAAATATGTGAGAAAGGTAACGGCATTTGATAATGTATTGCACTCTTCTATTATTATCGCACCTCGGTCTGCAGAAATTGCAATGAAAGAATTGATGTATCGGCACAATTCAGGTGGAATGAAATTGATGATTGGAGAAAAGTTTTTGACCCAACTACCAAAAAGACAACAGAATAAAATAATCAAGAAATTTCACCAAAGATCCAATGGAACTATTGGATCAGTACTTTATTTATGGTTAGCTAATATTGTTGCAGTAAAAGGAGATACGCTGTATATGGAGGAACCTGCGATTACCACTAACCCGGTTATAACTAATCCCGACTGGTTAGTTTTATTAAATGAGTTTCTGATTCATAAAGAAATGACTGCGGAAACAGCTATAGAAATATTTAAAAGTCAAGAAAAAGCGGTTATACGCAGATCGTTTACGAGTCTTTTACGGACTGGATTACTGAAGGAGAGAAACGAGATGTATGCCATTAATCCATATGCTGAGATGTATGTTGAAGAGATTTTAAGAGAAAATGGTCTGATTTCATGAAGGAAATGTCTCACATATCCGTTGACACAATTTTGTCCCGCCAATTGCTTGAAGATGCAGCAATGGAGATAAATGCAATTCCAATTCGAGGAATATCATTAGGGTCTATATTATTTCTAATAATAGGAGCCTTGATTATGTATGCATGTTTTTACATGGTCAATGAATACGGTATAAAATTAGTTCAAAATAGAAGAGCAAGAGCAAGTGCAAAAAGATACTTTCCAATTATTACGTCGTTTATATGGTTAGGCTATTTTATATACATGGGCTATGTGATTTTGGCGCCTTATCCTTTAATTGGAATTGGAGTCATACTTTTTCTATTGCTGGGTTTTTGGCGATTTATAAAAGATTTTATTGCTGGATTAGTTTTTAGAATTCAAGATAATTATAGAGTGAACCAAAGAGTTCAACTCAAGAATAACTCGGGAATTATAGTGGAGCTATTGACCACACATGTAGAACTCGAATCAGACAGTGGAGAGCGCATTTTCGTTCCTTTTTCGGAGTTTTTTAATCAAATAATTAGGAAACCATCTGTGCAAGAGCGATTGAAACAATTTTCAATCGAAATAGCAGTAGAGGATAAGGTAGATTTTGGGCAATTTGAAATGAAAGTATTGAGCTGTCCCTGGATTATTACCGAAAAAACTCCTCGATTGGTTCAGAATTATAACGAGGGAACAATACAGGTTTCAGGTTATACTATTGATTTGAAATATGTTACTCAAATTAGAAAGTATCTTGAATAGAAATCACGTGAATAGAATAAGAAAATATAGAGGGTTGATAATATTTAAAAGGACTTTGAACTATTATGCATGTATTGCTTTTGTTTTTATTGGTGGATTGTCGCACGCACAATCAACAGAAGCGTTAAAAATCAAATTAGACAAACTTGAAAATGCCAAGGGAAGAATTGAGTCAACCATAATTGATATTAACCAAAAAATAGAAGGGGTTAAATTGATACTTGTTCATAATGATTTGGTAGAATTAGGATTTCCAACTTCAGATTCGGTAATTCATCACAAGGCCTTTTCATTGGCTTATTCGGAGGACTATGAGCAAGCCAAGTGGGTATCTCATATCATTTCCCCCGAAATTATTAATGGATCCATTCATCGCACAAATGATTTTCGAATAGATACCCTGGTTAAGTCAGGGTCATCAGAAGAATTAGATTTTTTTGTGAAGAGTAAAAATCAAGAAGGAGAATATGTCTACGATGGATTTGGTTACGATCGTGGCCATCTTGCTCCATCTGCTGATTTTAGATGGTCCCGAATGGCATTGTCCGAATCTTATTACTATTCTAATATGTCACCACAATTGCCTGAATTTAATCGAGGTATTTGGGCAGAATTAGAAAATCAAATTCGAGCTTATATAAGTGCCCATCCAGAAAATCAATTGCATGTGGTTACTGGGCCTATTTTCGAAGACGAGGTGTCTTTTCTTGAAAGGAGTAAAAATCAAGTTGCTATTCCTGATTATTTCTTTAAAGTAATTTTAGATAAAAAGCGAAACATTTCTGCTGCTTTTGTTCTTCCGCATACTGTGAATTTGCGCTATCCATTGGATACATACATTACGACAGTTGATGAATTAGAAGAGCGCACTGGCTATGATTTTTTTCCAAATCTTGAAAGGGATATGTGCGAAAGTTCAGTAGATGCAGGTGAGTGGTTAAAAATATCGGGAAATGGAGATGCTACTCCAGTATCGGCTGTGAACCTTCCGAAAGGACACTTTAACACGGTTGATGCAAAAATCTATATGAATGACGGCAATAAACTAAAGGTGGTAGGTCAAGTTGTGAGTGCTAAGAAAACAAGCAAGGGAAACATAATGATAAATCTTGATAAACAATTTCCAAATCAAATTTTCACCATTTTCATTAAAAAAGAGAACATTGTTAATTTTACTTATGACCCCGTGCATTTCTTTCAGGATAAGGTCATCATTGCAAAAGGAAAAATTAGTAGTCTAGGAAGTACACCAACCATGTTTGTTAATGGTGAACAACAGCTTGATTTATTCGAAAAAAAGGAGAATTAAAGCGAGTAAAGAGCTAAATACTCGCTTTAATTAAAGTGCCCAAGGAGGGAGTCGAACCCTCACGCCCATACGGACACATGGCCCTCAACCATGCCTGTCTACCAATTCCAGCACTTGGGCAAGAAATACAAGTGCGGGCAAATATAAAACTATTATGCAGTTACTGGGATTAAACGGAAGTCTAACTCAAATCGAGATTGAAAAACTTTTCCCTCGTCTAAAATCTCTTCATCATCCTCGTCATATTTCCAAAACACGATCAATTCATTATTGTTTGAGATGTCATTTAAAGATTCTAGGATATCATAAACAACTTTTTGAGAAATTGAATTGAGGTAATCTAGATAAAATGTTAAATGTGTTTTTGGATGTGGGTTTCTCTTATATTCATCAATCCAAACGAGGAAAGGTCTATAAAAGTTCGTTGCATTTTCTGGTATCGAACGACCGGAGATTAGTATTTCACCTGTACCACAATTACCAGAAACTAATGGTGAGTGTTTCGTCGCTTCTATTACGAAATTTTCCATGTACGAAATATAAAAAAAAAGCACGATTAGCATGACGAAATTCTGTTTTACTTGAAAATGATGGCCTTTTTATGAAAAAAAACAAGGAAAGACCAAAATTATGACAACCGAATGGTAAATTAAGCGTCACATTTATGATAACCACATACTTTGCCTTATGAAATCATTTATTTTTTATTTAATCATTTTTGTTTTTACCCTAAACTTTGGGTGGTCTCAATCCTATTCTTGGGCCTCATCGAATAGAGTGGATAAGCATTTAATCGTTCATACCATTAAGATTAATAAAACAGAAACCATTCAGTCGGTTAGTGACTACGATGAGGCATCTGAACCGACTTTTGTACATGATTTAATTGATCAGCTGAAAAAGTTGAAAGGGGTCATTAGAAGTTCATTCGATATGGCTACTTATACATTTACATTGCTAGCTAATGATGAAATGATCACAAGTGATGTGAATGCGGTAATGGATCAGTTTAATTTTAAAATGGACGAATAATAATGAAACATATTTTTCTACTGGTTTTTAGTCTTTCTACGATTAGCATTATCAATGCGCAGTGTGGACCATTATCAACACCAACATTTACAAATAATGGTCAAAGTGGTATCATGTTTGACGTTGTAGCACTCACGCCTGTTACAATTACTCAGTTTGCAATGGATTATGATCCAGGTACGTATAATATTGAAGTTTACTCAATAGCAGGCACGCATGTTGGCAATGAAATGAATGCTGCAGCGTGGACATTACAAGGTGTATTTAATGGATTGGTATTTCCTGCAGCAGGCACTAATACACTTATCCCCATTGTTTTTAATCAATTTATTTGTGCAGGTGATCGTGCGGGATTTTACATTACTGCTAACAACAGTACTAGTGGGAATTATTCGAATGGAACTGCAGTTGGAAATGTGATTGTTGCTGATGGTAATATTCAAATTCTGGAAGGGACAGGGAAAGCCCACCCTTTTGGTACAAGCTTTACCCCAAGGGTCCCTAATGTTACGGTTTTTTATAATTGTTCAGTCAGTTGTTGTACGCCTCCAACAATGAGTATGGTAGCATCTAGTTGTGCCGGTGCGTGTGATGGCACAGCCATGGCGACGATAGGTGCAGGTGGAATAGGACCATATACTTACCTTTGGGATGCTGCTGCTGGTAATCAAATAACTCAAACTGCTGTTGGATTGTGTGCAGGAACCTATACGGTTGAAGTAACGGATAATACGGGTTGCGTATCTTCTGGTACGGTAACTGTGAGCAGCGGGACTGCGGTTGCAGACGCTACAATTACAGGAGCTGGACCATTTTGCGAGACCGCTGTACCCTTTAATTTAACAGCAGCTGAACCTGGAGGAACTTGGAGCGGAACGGGAATAACTGACCCAATAGCTGGAACTTTTGACCCAACATTAACCGGTCCTGGCAATTATACCATTACTTATACGATTACAGGAGCATGTGGTGCCGTAGATACCGAAGATATAACCGTTTTAGCCAATGCTAACGCCACGATCTCTCCAGCCGGACCATTGTGCACTGGAGATCTTCCCATTACGCTTAATGCTGCAGAAGCCGGAGGTACTTGGACAGGTACAGGCATTACCAATGTAACAACGGGAATTTTTGATCCTAATTCAGCTGGTCCAGGAACTCATACGATTACCTACAGTATTGCAGGTGCATGTCCAGATGCCCAGACTACATCCATAACGGTCAATTTGACTATGGACGCATCAATAAATGCCGCTGGACCTTTTTGTGAAAGCGATCCTGTGGTCACATTAACCGGTGCAGACCCGGGAGGCTCCTGGAGTGGGACAGGTGTAACTGATCCTTTAGCAGGAACTTTTGATCCTGCCGCAGCTGGTTCAGGTAATTGGACGGTGACTTATGATATTCCTGGGGCTTGTGGCGCAACGGATACGGAGCTGATTGTTATTAATGCGGATGCAGATGCTACCATTACACCTGCCGGTCCTTTTTGCCCAGGTGACCCTTTTGTTACCATGGTTGGTATGGATCCAGGGGGAACTTGGAGTGGTACCGGAATTACAGATCCTGTTACAGGCACCTTTGATCCAGGAATTGCGGGTTCTGGTTCACACGTAATTACTTACAATGTTGGTGGAGCATGTCCTGATGTTCAAACGGTGAATTTGTTGATAAATGCAAGCTTTGATGCTACGATTTCACCAGTTGGTCCATTTTGTGAAAGTGACACTCCCGTAGCCATTAATGCGGCAGATCCAGGTGGTTCTTGGAGTGGTACAGGTATTACAGATCCGGTTACGGGCACCTTTGATCCGTCGTTGGCTGGTGCAGGTACATATACAATTACTTATGTAATCTCTGGTTCTTGTGGCAGCTCGGATACGGAAAATATAATA
>CAJQPO010000027.1 GCA_905480225.1 uncultured Flavobacteriales bacterium
ACGATTACGTGTATCCAAGCCTTACGAGCGTTATGCCACGAAGGACTATTATTTGACACCGATAAGCGATACTTCTAATGCAGATAATGCTTGGTATCCGTTGTATAATTTCAGCACCAGTGATATTGCTACGGAACTGAATAACAACGATACGGCTATAGCAGCGTTAGCGATTATTAATGTTGTACCGAATCCATACTATGCATATTCCAGTTATGAAAATAATAAGATAGATAACCGAATTAAGATTACGAATCTTCCGGATGTATGTAAGATAAATATATATTCCGTTAGCGGTACATTGGTACGTCAATTCAAAAAGGACAGTAGAATAACATTCCAAGATTGGGATCTAAAAAATCAGGTAGGAATTCCTATTGGCAGTGGTGTTTACATTATACACGTAGACGTACCTGGTGTTGGAGAAAGAATATTGAAATGGTTTGGCGCTATGAGACCGCCGATATTAGATAATTTCTAATTTGATTCCGTTCTTAAAAAGCGTTTGGTTTATGAAATAATTCTTATATTTAGGCCGACTAATTAATAAGTGAGTCCCGCTGATAGTGGGATTTTCTTTGTTTATAGCCTCTCATAATAAAATCAAAAACATGTCACAGTTAAGCTACTATACTGAAGAAGGACTTCAAAATTTGAAAGATGAAATTTATCAGCTAGAGAATATTGAACGACCTAGAATCTCTCAACAAATAGCGGATGCCCGAGACAAGGGAGATTTATCTGAAAATGCGGAGTATGATGCAGCCAAAGAAGCACAAGGCTTGCTTGAAGCAAGAATTGCTAAATTAAAAGATAAATTAGCGAATGCGAGATTAGTGGATGAATCGCAAATGGACAACTCAAAAGTTCTTATTCTATCTACTGCTAAGATTCGAAATGTTAAAAATGGTATGGAAATGTCTTATACGCTTGTCGCTGAAAATGAGGCCGATTTGAAGCTGAGAAAAATTTCCATTGAATCACCAATTGCAAGAGGTTTATTAGGTAAGGCAGTTGGAGAATTAGCACATGTAGATACTCCGGGAGGTGTTGTTGAATTTGAAATAGTCGAAATTTCACGATAATAATGACCATTTTTACAAAAATAATCCAAGGAGAGATACCGTGCCATAAAATAGCTGAGTCTAAGGATTTTTTGGCTTTTTTAGACATCGCACCTTTGGCTAAAGGACATACCTTAATTATTCCTAAAATAGAGATCGATTATATTTTTGATTTGCATGAAGATGTACTTGGTGATATGATGAAGTTCGCGAAGGTTGTAGCAAAAAAAATAGAAAAGGCTGTCGATTGTAAAAGAATTGGTTTAGCAGTTATTGGTTTAGAAGTACCTCACGCACATATTCACCTGGTACCCATCAATAATGTTTCAGATATAGATTTTTCTAGGCCTAAATTAGCAATTAGTCCAAACGAATTGGAGCAGATTGCAACAACAATTACACAAGGCTAATTTGCCTTTTTATCTGGGTTTTCAGATAAAAAGGCCTTCCAACTCCCATATGATTTTCCAGTTATGCCTGGTTTGTTTTGAAAATGATGACAAATTGCAGCTGCAACACCATCCGTAGCATCTAAATGTTTGGGTAGCTTATCTAATTTTAAGAGCGTTTGAATCATTTTGGCTACTTGTTCTTTTGAAGCATTTCCACTGCCCGTTATAGATTGTTTAATTTTTCTAGGAGAGTATTCGAAAATAGGAAGGTCTCTGTATAGAGCAGCCGCCATGGCTACTCCCTGCGCTCGGCCAAGTTTTAGCATAGACTGAACATTCTTTCCAAAAAAAGGCGCCTCCACCGCTAGTTCATGGGGATGATAGGTATCAATAAGATATAATACTCTTTCAAATATCTTTTTAAGCTTCTGATCATGGCCTTTAATTTTTGATAAGTTCACAATTCCCATATTGTGAAGCTTCATTTCTTTTCCATAAATATTAACTAGTCCATAACCCATCATCGTTGTGCCTGGATCAATTCCTAGAATAATTTTCTCGGGGTTCTTCAATATCAGTACTTTTATGAAAAAATTAAATCATTACTAAAGTAAACTTATACAAGATACTATTTCAACTTCTTAAAGTAGCTATTTTTTTAGGAGCAATTTGGTTTGTATATACCACGGTTGTTGCAGAAGAAAATTCTCAGGGGGTTTGGATTCATTTTAAAGACTCCTTTTCTAAAGGTGGATGGTGGATGGTATTGGTCGCTTTTCTATTGCTCTTCGTTAACTGGGGTATCGAAGGATACAAATGGAAAAGGCTCATGGATAAAGAATACAAGATTAGCTTAACCGTAGCTTTTAAAGCGGCATTTGCAGGAAATGCAACAGGTGCATTCACGCCTAACAGAATAGGTGGATTCGTCGGTAGAGTGATGTACCTCCCTAAAGAACAGGTGCTTACGGGTACTTTAAACACATTTGTTGGTAATTTAGCACAGTTTCTGTCTACCATCATTTTTGGAATAATAAGTGCCATTGCTATTCAGTGGATTCCAATTAACATAGGAAAATTTAATAACCTAGATTTTGAGCCGTGGATTCCGGCATTAATTTTTGGTTTTATAGGGTTCATTTTCTTACATATATATTTTTTTGCTGACGTTTGGCTGACGGTTTTATTCAAGTTTAAGGTAATGAGAAACTGGAAGGAAAAATTTCAATTTTTAGCCCGGCATTCAAAACAGTTATTAGCAGAAGTGCTCCTGCTTAGCTTAATTCGATATTTAGTCTTTGCGATTCAGTTTTATCTTATTCTACTGTTCTTCTCTGTTCAGGTTGATTTTTTAATTTGTCTTGTATTAATTGGCTATTTGTATTTAGTGATAACGCTTATTCCCACGATGTTTGGAAAGCTTGGTGTACGAGAAGGTGCTGCTTGCGTAATTTTCTCAGCTTTTTCACCTTCTTTTTTAATTACGACCATGAGCTCCTTATTGCTATGGATGATTAATGTAGCCATTGCTGCTTTAATTGGAGCAGTACTGGTTTTATTTATAAAAAAGAGGGGATGAGTTGGATAGTGCTAATTGGCTTTGTTATTTGTCTTGTGTATTCCTTTTACATTGCTGCTAATGGAGTCCAACTTTTAAATAAAGAACGGCATTCAAGAATTGATCAATTACCAGATGTTTCTATTGTGATTCCTTTTAGAAATGAGATGAATAAGTTACCGGGCCTCTTGCGTTCATTGTCTTTTTTGGATTATCCGAATGAAAAGCTTGAGATAATACTAATTAATGATCACTCGACAGATGGTTGGGAACGATTAGCTTTGGATCAATTTGATCTTCAGCTGAAAACAATTAATTGCAATGGAATAGGAAAGAAAGCTGCATTATCTGAAGGAATAGCTTTAGCCACGAATGAAATAATTATGCAAACGGATGCAGATTGTATTGTGCCATCTACTTGGATAAATTCAATGTTGAATGCACTTGGAAATAATGACATGGTTTGTGGATCGGTTTTGTTTTCTAATTCAAAGCTTCAAAATTTGGAATTGTTTGCATATCAGGGATTGGGTAAATCAACTTTAAAACTAAAAGCCCCAATAATTGCGAATGGCGCTAACATGGCCTATCGAAAAACTGGATTTATTGAAGTAGGTGGATTTGAAAATAACAAAAACATATCGTCAGGTGACGATGTTTTTTTATTGAGATCTTTTGCAAAAGAAAAGAAACGAATTGTTTATTTACTCTCAGACTCAGCTCGGGTTTCGACTGAGTCAGAACGTCATTTTTTCAGTATAATTAAACAAAGAATTAGGTGGGCAGGAAAAACAAAAAGTACCAGTCATATTGGCACAATTGCAGCCGGAGTTATTTTAGTTTTAACTAATTTTTATGTTTGTCTCTATTTTATATTATGGTTAATTTTGGACTTAACTTCAGAAGTCGCCGACATTGTAATATTGATTAAGTTTTCTATTGACGGATTGTTTTTATTTTTGGCTGCACGTCAGCTCAAAAGTTACGGGCCATTATTGTATTTGCCAATAGCAATACCGTTATATAGTTTGTATATTGTGCTGATTGCTTTTTTATGTGTCTTTATTAGGCCTGAATGGAAGAACAGGAAAATTCAAATATAGAAGTCATTGGCTCTAGTAAAGCCAATTCTTTGTCAGCAGAAGCATGGCGAAGATTAAAAAAGAACCGATACGCGATTAGTGGCCTTCTGGTAATTTTGGCGGCTGCATTTATTGCGTTGTTTAGCCCTCTTTTTAGACCAGACGGAACAGTCGATGCGGATGAGTCGATTATTGAAATAATCAGAAAAAAGCCTGGATTTTCTACAACTGTTTTAAAGATTTCTAATAACAAAGAACCCGAAGAATCTGTTTACATGAGATTAGGAACCGGTGGAAAGGATGACGGTTTCAAGCATAAGGCCATTTTTAATTACGAGTTTGATTATCCATACATTGAAATAGAGGAATACAGTAAGAATAAAGAGGAGGAATGGTATATACCTCATATGATAAGGTATAAAATGGTTAATGTTGCATTTAACCTCGCTGATTCTGTAGTTGAAGTTGATAATGGGGATGGTACGGTTTCGTTTTTACAACGTGGAAATGATGAGCTTACCACTTTATCATATGAAGATCTTGAACTACTCATTGTATCCGATTTCATTGAGGACAGAATTTATTGGTTAGGAACAGATGACCAAGGACGAGATTATCTCAGTAGGCTTATGGGAGGCACGGTTATTTCTCTTTCCGTTGGCTTTATTGCAGTATTAATATCGTTGTTAATAGGAGTAACCCTAGGTGCAATAGCCGGCTATTTTAGAGGATGGGTTGATGAAATAATCATGTGGTTCATTAATGTGATTTGGTCAATACCGGCTTTGCTACTGGTAATCGCCATCACAATGGTTATTGGCAAGGGTTGGGATAAAACCTTCATAGCAGTTGGCCTTACAATGTGGGTTGAAATTGCAAGGGTGGTTCGAGGCCAAGTACTTTCTGTCAGAGAAAAAGAATATGTGGAAGCTGGAAAGGCATTAGGATTTGGTTCGGGAAGAATTATAATGAGGCATGTGTTGCCCAATACTACGGGGCCAATTATTGTAATTGCAGCAGCTAATTTTGCTTCAGCAATACTCATTGAAGCAGGACTAAGCTTTTTAGGTTTAGGAGCTCAAATACCAACACCTTCGTGGGGTTCGATGATCAATGATTACCGAGGGTATATTACAGACGACATGGCTTATCTGGCGGTCTTACCTGGCGTGGCGATCGTAGTAATGGTATTGGCATTCATGCTAGTAGGTAATGGCTTGCGGGATGCACTCGATTCGAAATCTGTTGATGAACTGCCTGGTGCCTAGAACAACATCAACCCCGTTATGAAAATAATTGTTCCAATCAGCATAAGAAATAAGGTGTAGGGTAAGATGTCTTTTGCCCGCAAACCAGTAATTGCAAGTAATGGCAAAGCCCAAAAAGGCTGCAACATATTGGTAAGCTGGTCGCCGTACGACATGGCCATAATTTCTTTACCTAATGGCAAGCCTTGTTGAATAGAGCTTTCAATAATTATAGGTCCTTGAACAGCCCACTGACCACCACCACTTGGTACTAGAATATTGACCAGCCCGGCTGAAAAGAAGGTGTATATTGGATGCGTGATGTGATTGGAATGAGCTACGAAGAAATTCGAAATGTCAGTCATCATGCCAGATTCTTTCATAAGTCCCAAAATTCCAAAATAAAGTGGAAATTGAATAAGAATGCCGGCTGCACCGCCAATAGCACCATCAATTGATTTTAAAAATTGCGAAAAGTTAGTGTGCAAAACAAGGGCTAAACCAAAAAGAAGTAGATTGATATAATTAGGACTGATAAAGCTCCAGGATAATTTATCATCTGTAATAAAAACCTTTAAAACAGCATAAATTACAATCCCAATTCCAAATGTGAGTCCTAGTATTTTTGAATAGTCGAGTTTTTCAGCGCCTTTGATTAAATGATTTTCTTTAGGCAATGGTGCTGCAATGTCTATTTTGATTGGAGCAGGATTAATGCGTTTTCCAATGAGATACATGGTTAGTGGTAATAGGATTAAAAGGGCTAATGAGATAGTTAAATTCATGGGAGATAAAACCGTCTCAGAGAATGGAACGTTGCTGGGGAGTTTGGCAAGAAATTCTGGTTGTAATTGTGTATTTTCAAACAGCTTGCTCATGCCATTTGATTCAGCAATTTTTAAAGGGGCTGAGCCTGATAATCCACCGTGCCAAACCATTAATCCAGAATAACCAGCAGCTCCAATTAGGGGATAATGAATGGCTAGATTATTGGTTTTTGCGTTTTCGGCAATTTTTCGTGCAAAGAGTGCTCCGAAGATGAGTCCAAGGCCCCAATTGAAGAGGCTAAAACTAACGGTGAGAAATGTAACTAATAAGGCAGCTTTTGCTGTTGTTGTGCAAATGTTTGTAGCCCTAGTAAGCAGTTTGTTGATTGGTTGAGTAAGTGCCAACGAATGGCCTAAAACCAGCATCAACATCATTTGTAAAGCGAAGGCGAGTCCAGCACCTCCACCAAGACCTTTTTCCCAAGAAGTTAGCAAATGAAAGCTGTATGAACCGAAGCCTTCCGTTATTGGTTTGGTGAAAAATAATGCGAGAATAAAGGTGACAAGAGTAAGAATTACTGCAATAGTAAAAGGCGCTGGTAGCAGCGCCTTAAATACTTTGGTATATCGTTCTGTGAAGCTCAAAAAAGAACTTTTAATTAACGAACCTTAGAAAGGTAAATCGTCTTCTTCTTTGCTAAATTCTTCAACTGGTGGTTCGCCTGGAGCCGGTGGCATTTCGCCTTGACCTGCAGTTGCTTCGATTTTCCAAGCGTCCACATTATGGTACCATTTCCCATTAAATTCTCTTGAGGACAAGTTGAAACTTACGGAAACATCCTGGCCAACGGAGTAGCTATTAAGCATACCGATTTTATCATCTCCAAAAAGACTGAAGCATACGTTTGGGTTGTACTGATCACCTGTATCTATTACAAACCCCTGCTTTTTCCATTCTTTTCCCGCTTTACTTGTTCCACTTTCAACATCCAAAATGTTAACTATGCGTCCTTTTACATCCATTTCTTCTTTGTTTTTTAAAATAATATTCTCTTGTATTTATAACCTATAATTACTGCTACATAATTACATTTACGAAGTTAATTATTAAATGCAAGAAGTGCCATCCAAGCCTCTTCTATTTTATTATTTTCTAGTAATTTTTTCGCTAATCGATGCAATTCCAGCTCTAATGATTTCGCATCGTCTTCATATTGAATAAAAACATCACTCAAAGTGATTAGTTTATATTCGTTTACGTCGGTTTCATTAGGTAACGATTCAATTCCGCCAAGCTGTCCCAAGTCATTACCAGTAAGTACCGTACTTTGTATGATCTCTTCTGGAATTGAATCCAGACCAATCCCACATTTAGTGATTGGCTTTTCTATTTCAAACATACTTGCTTCATTTGCTCTGCAATACCAATTACCGCCCATTCTAGCGACGAGATCTATTTTTTCTTGGTCAACCATGTTGTTATTGTCCAACACAGATTCATCAATATGTAGCTTGACGATTTCACAGATAATTAAACTTCCTGCGCCACCTTGGTCTCCCAGTTCCTTAATTTCAATAACCTTACATTCCATTTGGACCGGAGATTCTTTTATTCGAAAAGGTTTTATTTTTTCTGATGATACTGGCGTTAGTCCCGATTTGATAAATTCATTTATTTCTGGATCATAGGGTGAACTGGCTAAAGTCATTTGGTGAACAAGATTATAATTAACAATATTGATTACTACCTCGGGAACCTGTGTTACATTGTTAAAAGTGTCTTTGCTTTGATTCGTTCTTCCACTTCTAGCCGGAGAAAAGACAGCAATGGGTGGATTTGCGCTGAATACGTTAAAAAAGCTGAATGGAGCTATATTCGGTACCCCGTTTTTATCGATTGTGCTTGCAAAGCAGATTGGACGTGGTCCAACGCTTCCGAGTAAATAATGGTGTAATTTGGGGACAGGTATTTCTTTTGGATCAATCGTTAACATAATTAGAATTGATTAAATGTTGGGTAAAGTTAGTAAGACAGACAATGCTCTCGCTTGTTTAGTGCCAAATCTTTTCAAAAAAAACTTCATTTTTTCAAAAAATAAATATCTTTGCAGTCCTTTTAAAATAGCCAAAGGGCGAAAGGGATTGAAATTATTGCGGATGTGGTGGAATTGGTAGACACGCTAGACTTAGGATCTAGTGCCGTGAGGCGTGGGGGTTCGACTCCCTTCATCCGCACTAAATTGTTCAGATGGTGTCCTGTTTACAGGATGCCATTTTTTAGTTTTTGCAAAAGATAATTGTGATGGATATTAAGCAAGAAAAAATTGACAAGTTAAATGCGCTACTTCATGTAAAAGTTAGTCCGCTGGATTATACTGAAAAAGTAGACGAGACATTGAAAACTTATCGTAAGCAGGCAAACATTCCTGGGTTTAGAACAGGGAAGGTGCCAATGGGTCTTATAAAAAAGAAATATGGACCATCTGTTGTGGCAGAAGAGGTAAATAAGATCATTAACAATGCGCTTTACGAGCACATCACTGAAAATAAAGTTGATATTCTGGGTAATCCAATGCCAAAGGAAGATGAGAATAGCACCATTGATTGGGCAAATCCTTCAGACATGGAATTTACATATGAAATTGGTTTGGCTCCTGAATTCAATGTGAAATTATCTAAGAAAGACAAGGTAGTTTATCACAGAGTTAAGGTGGATGGTGAAGTGATTGACAAGCAAGTAAATGATTTTGCAAAACGCTACGGGAAATTAGTGCCTTGTGATAAGTCTGAAAGTAATGATATGTTACTAGGTGCTTTCAAGGAGCTGGATGGTGCTGGCAACGAGAAAGATGGCGGTATTTTGCATACATCAACCATTTCTATTGAGTTTCTAGATGATCCCAAGGTAAAAGAGAAGCTAGTTGGTCTTAAAGTGGGGGACAAAATAGTCCTGAATCCCGAAGAAGTTTCTAAGGGAGAAGCAGACAAAGCAGCCATGTTAGGCATTACCAAGGAGGAACTTGCTGGCATAAGCGATGAGTTCGAATACACCTTGACAGAAATTAAGAGAATGGAGCCATGCGCAATTAACTCCCAACTATTTGATAAAATCTACGGAGAGGGTAACGTGAAAACCGAGGAAGAATTCCGAAATAAAATCAAAGAAGAAATGGGGAAAGTATTTTCCAAAGATTCGGACATGGTTTTTAAAAGGGATTTATCCAATGTTTTAATTGGGAAACTGAAGTTGAACCTTCCAGATGACTTTCTTAAAAGGTGGATCAAGGCGACGAATGAAAAAGAAATAAGCAGTGAACAAATTGATGAGGAATATGCGCAATATTCAAAATCTTTAAAGTGGCAATTGATTGAGAATAAAATCATCTCAGATAATGAATTGAAAGTGGAGCAAGAAGAAGTGGTATCTTATACGAAAGGATTACTGTCTCAACAATATGCACAATACGGAATGCCTACGCCAGATGAAGAAGAATTGACTGATAGTGCGGTAAACGTACTTCAGAATCAAGATGAGGCGAAGAAAATTTACGAAGCAATTTACGAGACTAAAATCATCAATTTTGCTAAGGAGTCAATTAAGATAGAAGAGAAAGAATTGAGCTACGAAGATTTTGTAAAAGTAGCATCAGCTCAGTAGTTAAAAGACAATTAATGTGAATTAAGGCCCCTGAAATAGGGGCTTTTTTAATTCCAGATGATTTTACAGAATCACGGCATTGAATAAATCCTATATTTAAGGTTGAAAATAGAAAAGGCAGTTTTTTTAAGCAGACTGCCATTTGTGATGAATTATAAAATAATGCTCTTTTATTATTGTTAGAGCTAAAAAAATTAAGCTGAAATGGATTACGGAGATGAATTTAGAAAATATGCTACTAAACACAAAGGAATTAGTAGCACGTCTTATGATAAATACATGTCGCATGCATATGGCGGTGTTGAGAATATGACAAGAACGGTTATTGAAGAAAGACAGATGCCTTTTAGAGAAGTAGATGTGTTTTCTAGACTCATGGCGGATCGAATCATTTTTTTGGGTACTGGAATCGACGATTATATCGCAAATATTATTCAGGCACAATTGCTTTTTTTGGAATCTACAGACCCGAAAAAAGACATTCAGATTTATTTAAATTCGCCGGGTGGTTCCGTTTACGCTGGTCTCGGAATCTATGATACTATGCAATACATTGGACCGGACGTGGCTACAATTTGCACCGGGATGGCAGCATCAATGGGAGCTGTTTTGCTTTGTGCAGGTGCAGCTGGTAAAAGAACTGCATTAAAACATTCCAGGGTAATGATTCATCAACCGCTTGGAGGTGCTTCCGGGCAGGCTTCTGACATCGAAATCACAGCAAAGGAGATTCAGAAATTGAAGAAAGAGTTGTACGAAATTATTGCCAATCATTCTGGTCAAACGTATGAAAAGGTTTGGGAGAATTCTGATAGAGATTATTGGATGATAGCAGATGAAGCTAAGGAATACGGTATGATAGATGAAGTCCTTTTTCGAAAAGAAAACTCAAAAAAATAAGTATAATTAGCAGTATATAGACTTGTCTCAGAATTGACTATTCTAGGAAGGGGCAATGTTTTTTCGTATTTTTGCAAACCATGGCTGAAAAAAACGATGTCAGATGCTCATTTTGTGGGCGACACAAAAAAGACACCAATGTGCTTATTGCTGGTATCACAGGTCATATCTGTGATAACTGTATTGGCCAAGCAAATCAAATAGTTGAGGAAGAAGTTTCGCACACCAAAGATGTTGCTTTAGAATCGTCCTTCACCTTATTGAAACCTATGGAGATCAGTTCTCATTTAGATCAATATGTTATTGGTCAGCAGAATGCAAAAAAGGTATTGTCTGTTGCAGTTTACAATCATTACAAAAGACTATTTCAAAAGAATGAGGAGGATGATATTGAAATAGAAAAGTCTAATGTTGTTTTGGTAGGTAGGACAGGAACTGGAAAAACACTCCTGGCTCGAACCATTGCCAAGATGTTGAAGGTCCCATTTTGCATAGCAGATGCAACTGTGCTCACTGAAGCAGGTTATGTTGGTGAAGATGTAGAGAGTATTCTTTCAAGATTGTTGCAGGCAGCGGATTATGATGTCGCATCTGCAGAACGAGGAATTGTGTTTATTGATGAAATTGATAAAGTTGCCCGAAAATCAGATAACCATTCAATTACCAGAGATGTTTCAGGTGAAGGTGTGCAGCAAGCACTTTTAAAGCTGTTGGAAGGTGCAACGGTTAATGTTCCGCCTCAAGGGGGTAGAAAGCACCCTGAGCAAAAAATGATTCAAGTGAATACTAAAAATATTCTCTTCATTTGTGGAGGTGCGTTTTCAGGTATTGAAAAACTCATTGAGAGACGAATCAACATTAATGCTATTGGTTTTAGTGTTACGAAGGATACTGCTGTTGAGGATGAAGAAAATCTATTGAAGTATGTAAACCCCCAAGACTTGAAAGATTACGGCCTTATTCCAGAACTTATTGGAAGGTTTCCGGTTTTAACATTTCTAAATCCTTTAGATAAAGAAACCTTAAAAAGAATCCTTACGGAGCCGAAGAATTCTTTAGTCAAGCAATACATCAAACTATTTAAAATTGACAATGTCGATTTGACGTTTAACACAGATGTTTTTGATTTTATCGTGGATAAGGCACTTGAGTTTAAGCTTGGGGCTAGAGGTTTGAGATCTATATGTGAGGCAATATTAAACGATGCAATGTTTGAAATACCTTCAGACGAGAGCATTACGAAATTTGAGCTTACTTTGAAATACGCTAAAGATAAATTCAGTAAGTCGAAGATTAGTACGCTTAAAGTAGCGTAATCTTGTTAATCCTTTTTCCATGAACCACCTTTTTACACTGGCGTTTGTATTCTGTGCAGTGCTGCTTTATGGTCAGTTTAAAGTAGAGAACTATTATAATGATTCTTTTAATGGCGATTGGGGAAAAGCTTTCTCTGAATGTTTTAGAGCAATGGATAGTGCTGGTCATGGCAGTTTAGAGCTAGATGGAACAAAAGATTATCGATTTAGGACGTCTGCGGAACTGCCTCGGTACTCGACAAAAGGCCGTAGAATTTTCATTATTAATGGTAACGGTGCTGTGTTAAGTACTACCGTTGATTCAGTCTGCATATTCAATCGAATACCTACCAGTCAACGTGAAGCAATTGGAAAAATGATGCAAACACGCTTCCACATTAATGACCTTACCTTTATGGGAGGAAGCAAGGGAATAAATATTGGAGCAACTTATCAAACTGCGATTAATCGCTGTAATTTTCAATCTCAGAAAATAGCTGCCATTGATATTCAGTTTGGATTATCTACAGCGATTGTCCACTGTAATTCAACCAACGCATTTTATGATAATTTCGTTCTTAGGACTGGGAGAGATTGGGGGGGTGGAGATAACAACTCGCAGTCCAATCATTCTGTCATAGATAGATGCAGAGTGTATGCAAGAGATGGTGCAAATACTTGTTTTAAGGTTTTGGGTTCTGGTGGGGTAGTTATTAGAGATGCAATATCTGAAGGAGCGAAAAACATTGCCTATTCTGTTTATGTTGATAGAATGGCCAGTACTACAGTTCGACTTTTTAAGTTAGAGAATTTTCATTTAGAACATAAACCAACAAAAGCAGCCATTTATATAGAGTCTTCAGGTGTGTCGACCATAGATGGTGTTTTTTATCAATTAGCTTATGAGGGTTTTCGACTTATTCAAACGGGTGACAAAACAAATCATGTTCATTTAAAGAACGTTCCGCATTATGTTTCTGGCACAGTTATTCAGCAAGATTGGTCTAGTACAGCGTGGCGACTGGAAAATTGTAGTAATAGTTTCTTTAAGCCGTCTTCCTGGTTAGTAAGAAACGGAATGAAACTATCTAATAGGTTACCGATACATTTTAGCGGGACTGGTTATGGCCCATCAGTCGGCAAACGTTATTAATTGACTGTCTACCCTTTTGGATTAGCATAAAGATTAACGTCTGAACCGTTGATTTCTTTATCACACAAAATGACTAATCGCTCAATAACATTTCTTAATTCACGAATGTTTCCAGTCCAATCTACTTGTTGTAGGGCTTTGATGGCGTCTTCTGTTACCGTGTGCAATGGAATTCCTTGATCTTGACAAATCATGGTCAGAAAATGATTAACTAGTAATGGAATATCACTTTTACGATCATTCAAAGCAGGGACATGAATCGGAATAACATTCAGCCTGTGATACAAGTCTTCTCTGAAATTGTTATCGTCAATTTCTTTTCTTAAGTCCTTATTGGTTGCAGCTAATACCCGTACGTTTACTTTAATGTCCTTATCACTACCTACACGTGTGATTTTATGTTCTTGCAATGCTCGAAGTACTTTTGCTTGTGCAGATAAGCTCATGTCGCCAATTTCGTCTAGAAAAATGGTTCCACCATCAGCTTGTTCGAATTTACCCTGCCGCATTTTATGTGCTGAGGTAAATGCTCCTTTTTCATGTCCAAAAAGCTCACTTTCAATTAGCTCAGAAGGAATTGCAGCACAATTTACTTCTATAAAGGGACATTTACTTCGACTACTCTTTTCATGAAGCTGTCGAGCTACTAATTCTTTTCCTGCGCCGTTAGCTCCTGTAATCATTACGCGTGCATCACTAGGAGCCACTTTGTCAATCATGGCCTTAATGGTGTTGATCGGTTCTGATTCACCTATTATTTCATGCGTTAATGCTTTATGCACTTTTCGTTTGAGCACTTTAGTTTCTTGCACTAAATCAGATTTTTCTAAAGCATTTCTGATGGTAACTAAAATTCGATTGAGGTCCAGGGGTTTTTCAATAAAATCAAAGGCACCTTTCTTCAGTGCATCAACTGCTGTCTCCACATTGCCGTGACCTGAAATCATTACCACCGGTGAGTCGATGCCCTTTTCTATTATTTTTTCTAGTACTTCCAAACCGTCCATCTTGGGCATCTTTATATCACAAAGAACAATGTCGTATTTGTTTTTTTCTACAAGCGCTAATCCAAGAGCCCCATTTTCAGCATCGTCAACTTTAAACTTTTCGAATTCTAAAATTTCTCTTAATGCGCTTCTAATAGGACGTTCATCATCAATTACAAGAATATTAGCCATAGTGTCTGTTTTACCTTGCCTAAAGTAAGGAATAAGGTGGTTTTGAGAAAGGAATTAGCAATTATCTAGCCAAACTACGACCTACTTATACTTGAGCCATTTGAAGAGTTCCTTATAGGTCACTTTTTTACCATACATTAAAATGCCTATTCGATAAATTTTGCTTGCAAGTTTGGTCGTAAGAATGAATGAGACTATCAGAATAAACATTGAAGTAAGAATTTCCCACCAAGCAACATCACCCATTGCTACGCGTACCAACATGACAATAGGAGAAGTAAATGGGACATGGCTGAACCAAACAATTGCTTCTCCGCCAGGATTATTGATTGCCATGGAGGAAATTACAAATGCAAACACTAGTGGAAGTGTAATTGGAACCATGAATTGTTGCGTGTCAGATTCGCTATCTACTGCAGCGCCGACTGCTGCAAAAAGTGATGCGTAAAGTAAGTAACCACCTAAAAAATAAAAGATAAATAAGCTAACCAAAAGAACCCAAGGAATGTTAATAAGAGCACGTAGTAGGTCATTTACTTTTGTAGAGTTTATGTTTTCGCCTGCATCGATAAGTTCTTGCGATTGCATAAGATTTTGGGACTGCATCAAATCTTGAGATTGGGAAGCAATTGCTGAAGGATCAAATAAGTCCGGTAATAAAGCTCCTTGGATGAATAACATGAAGACTGAGCTTAATATAATCCACATCAAAAATTGTGTCAACCCTACTAACGCAATACCTACAATCTTGCCCATCATGAGCTGGAAAGGTTTCACTGAGGATACCATGACTTCAATAATGCGGCTGGTTTTTTCTTCAATTACTCCACGCATTACTTGCACTCCATACATGAATATAAAAACATAAATAATGATTGAAAACAAAAAACCGATGGTACTCTTTATTTCTGTAATTGATTCTTCATTAGTGTTTACATCAATAACCGCAATGTTCATGCGTGTTTGAATTTTCGAGTACGCTTTTAAGTCGAAGCCCGCTTTTTCTACCTTAAGCTTTTCCGCAAAATCATTGACCGTTTCTTTGAGTTCTGCTTGCTTATTGGCACTTAAAGGTTCACTAAAAAAGATTTTTGCTTCATTAACCTTAATTAGATTTCCAGGTAAATAAAGACCAATTTGATCAATAGAATTTTTTTCTTGTAATTCATTTTTCAAGTCGTCTACGGTTGTACCATTGAAAGTTGCAAATTCAAAATTTTCAGATGTTGGAAAGTCTTTGCTATTGGCTAAATGGGTTTCATCAAGCAGTAATACCTGCATGGATCCTGATTCTTGAATCCCCATGTATATGGCAGAAGCATAAAATGCAGCGATTAAAATGGGTCCAAGAAGCGTCATGATAATGAAAGATTTCTTTTTCACCCGGCTTCCGTATTCACGCTTTATGATTAGGCCAATCTTACTCATTACCTTCTGGGTTTGAAGTTGGATTAATTTTATTATTATCGTCGATTTCTTCTGTTCCATTATTCCCTTGAACAGCGTTTTTTTCGACAACGTCAATAAATATTTGATTCATACTTGGCACAATGGGTTGCACACTTTGTACTTCGCAATTGGGTATGATTCCACTTAGAAACTCATTCAGTTTAACGTGCTCCATAAGTCTTACCTGTACCCGAAATACATTTTCTTGAATTTGCTCTTTAGCTAATATTTCAAAGCCACCCCAAAAAGAATTGGCAAACGCAACTACGTTTCCTTTAAATGTTAAGGAATATTCTTTTTTACTAAAATCATTTTTAATTTTATTTACACTTCCTGACAAAACATTCTCAGACTTGTTGATTAAGGCGATGTCATCGCATATTTCTTCAACCGACTCCATATTGTGTGTTGAAAGGATGACCGTAGCTCCTTCATCACGCAATTTTAAAATTTCTTTTTTGATAATGTTGGTATTGATAGGGTCAAAACCACTAAAAGGTTCATCTAAGATTAACAACTTAGGTTTGTGAAGAACAGTGGTAATGAACTGAACTTTTTGTGCCATTCCTTTTGATAATTCTTCCACTTTTTTGTCCCACCAGTCAGAAATTTCAAATTTTTCAAACCACATGGCCAACTCTTTTTTAGCAAGTTGTTTCTTCATTCCCTTCAGCTGAGCCAAGTATAGGGCTTGTTCTCCAACTTTCATTTTTTTATAAAGTCCTCTTTCTTCAGGTAAGTACCCTATATCTTGAATGTGTTTTGGTGCTAAAGGTGTCCCATCGATTTGAATATTGCCTTCATCAGGCCCTGTAATTTGATTGATGATTCGAATAAGGGAAGTTTTACCCGCACCATTTGGACCCAATAAACCGAAAACACTTTGTTTAGGAACGGCTATACTCACATTTTTTAGAGCAGTGTGTGCAGCGTATGTTTTTACTACGCCTTTAGCTTCTAAAGCAAAGTAGTCGTCAATCATGGGATAAAAGTAATAAGATTGTGTGTATTATTTAGTGAATTGTTAAAAGAGGGTTGATTGACATTATAAACGGTCAATTGTAGTTTCGAACACGAAAATCAACGAGCTTGAATCGGCGAGAACCCTCCTTCCCTAAATTAGGAATATTAAAGATTCAGGAAAAGTGATTTTTCATACGGCTAAAGAAACTTTTCTCGTCTTTTCCCGGGTTTGGTGCAAAATTAGTACTCTCTCTCAGACCTTCTAAAAGTTGTCTTTCTTCTTTGGAAAGTCTTTTGGGTGTCCATATATGGATGGTGATTAACAAATCACCTGTTCCGTAACCATTTATGCTTGGAATACCTTTGCCTCTTAGCCTTAAAAGTTTACCGCTCTGAGTTCCTGGATCAACTTTTATTTTTGCTTTACCAGTAACAAGAGGTATCTCAACAGAAGAACCCAATGCTGCATCAACAAAATTCACATACGCATTGTAGTGCAAATTTTCACCATCTCTAATAAGTTCTGTGTGCTCTTCTTCTTCAATGAGAACAATAAGGTCACCTGGAGCACCACCTCCTGGAGCAGAGTTGCCTTGTCCTTGAACATTTAACTGCATACCACCTTCAACACCTGCTGGTATTTTAATTGGTATGACTACTTCCTTTTTTTCCAACCCACTGGCATCAACCCCAGGTGGTCGTTTCCCAACGGTTTGTCCTGAGCCCTGACAGCTAGGACAAGCGGAGGCAGTTTGCATTTGACCTAATATGGTATTGGTAACACGAGTCACTTGTCCTGCGCCTCGACAGGTTGAACAAGTCGTAAATTCCACACCTTCGGCATTCACTAACTTGTTGACTTTTATTTTCTTCTCAACCCCTGATACGACTTCTTCAAGGGTTAACTTAATTTTCACTCTTAAATTGGATCCTTTTGAACTTCTTCGCTGTCCTCTGCCGCCGCCTCCGAAACCAAACCCACCAAATGCGTCACCAAAAATATCACCGAATTGACTGAATATGTCGTCCATATTCATGCCGCCTCCTCCTCCGAATCCACCACCACCTTGAAAGGCTTGGTGGCCGAATTGGTCATACTGTTGTCTTTTTTGAGAATTGCTGAGCACTTCGTAGGCCTCGGCGGCTTCCTTGAATTTTGCTTCAGCAGCCGTATCATCCGGGTTTTTATCTGGATGGTATTTTAAAGCAAGTTTACGGTATGCCTTTTTTATTTCACTGTCTGCTGCTGTTTTGCTGACTCCTAATATTTCGTAATAGTCTTTTTTACTCATGGCTATTGTCCAACAACTACTTTTGCAAATCTGATTACTTTATCATTTAGTAAATATCCTTTTTCAATTACATCTACTACTTTTCCTTTCAGGTTATCTTTTGGTGCAGGGACATTGGTAAGTGCTTCGTGCTTGTCAACATCAAACGTTTCTCCATTTGAATCCATTCTCTCCAATCCTTTCGTCTCCAAATTTTTGAAAAGTTTATTATGAATCAGACCGAACCCTTCCTTTAAAGCACTGGGATCATCGACATTTTCATTATTTGTAATTGCCCGTTCAAAATCATCTAATACAGGCAGTAAATCTTTCAAAACGTTCTCGCTGGCTGTTTTGGTAATGTCAATTTTTTCTTTCGCTGTTCGCTTTCGGAAGTTGTCAAATTCAGAATATAAACGAATAAACTTATCGTGCCATTCTTTACATTCAATTTCCTTTTTTTCAAATTCGGACAGCTCTGGAGTAGCTTCAGTTTTTTCTTCCGTTGCTTTAGATTCCTCCGCTTCAACTTTTGCGGATTCCTTTTTTGCAGATTTTTTTGACTCTTTAGAAGATTTTATTGTTTCTTCTTGCGTTAGGTCTTCTTCGTTTACACCCATCTTTCCTTTTTTTTTTCGAACCACTTCATTTTGTCAATCTAGGTGAGGCCAAGTTCAAATTCTCTGCCAATTAAATTATTAGGTCAGATTGACAGAAAACAACAGGTATAGCTGACCGGCTGACAGTTAAGTAGCAGTTGTTTGTCATGTTAAGTCAGATGTGATACTAAAGTTTAACGACGTACTTGTCAAGCTCAATATGAAGGCTTTGACCACGAAGATTTTTCGCAACAATTATTCCATCAGGATCAATTAAGAAACTTGCAGGAATAGAGCGCACACCATACGCACTGGCCGCTTTTGATTGCCAACCTCCAAAATCACAAACATGATTACTCCATGTGAGCCGATCTTTGCCAATGGCTTGTTTCCATGCGTTCATGTTCTTATCTAATGAAATGGAATAGATTTCAAATCCTTTTGCTTTTTTGAATTTCGCTTCTTTGTATTTGGCATAAGCAGCAACGACATTCGGATTTTCTCTACGGCACGGACCACACCAAGAAGCCCAAAAATCAATCAACACATATTTTCCTCGAAGAGAGGATAATTTTATTAGTTTCCCGTCTGGATTTTTTACAGCTAATTCCGGTGCTTGGTCACCTATGTTCGTTCCAACTGGTGTGCTTTTCTTTCTTGGCCATTCATTTTCATTCAACGAATTAGAGGAATTATACGTGAAGGCAAAACCTATAACGGAAACTGCGAAAATGCAGATCAAAATTTTAATACTTTTCATGGTGATTTAACTGTTTTACTTACTTGAGTTTATTGAGACAAACAAATATTATTCCAATAATGTTATCCTTGTAAAGATAATAAATTAAGTAATCCTTCTAATGTCGGCTCCGATTGCATTTAATCGTTTTTCAATTTCCTGATAGCCTCTATCTATTTGATTAATATTAAGAATTGTGCTTTTTCCTTCAGCACTGAGTGCAGCAATTAACAGTGAAACGCCCGCCCGAATATCTGGAGAGGTCATCGAAATACCTCTTAACGGCGTGGATCGATTAAGACCATTAACGGTTGCTCTGTGTGGGTCACAAAGGATGATTTGTGCTCCCATATCGATTAGCTTGTCAACAAAAAACAGTCTGCTTTCAAACATTTTCTGATGCACCAATACGCTACCTTTTGCCTGAGTGGCAGTAACTAAAATAATGCTTAATAGGTCAGGAGTGAATCCGGGCCAAGGCGCATCTGCGACAGTTAAAATCGAACCGTCAATATAAGATTCGATGACATACTCATCTTGCGCTGGAATGTAGATGTCGTCTCCATTTCGCTCTAGAGCGATGCCCATTTTTTTAAAAACATTGGGAATGACTCCGAGGTTGTCGTAAGAAACGTTTTTTATGGTGATTTCACTTTTAGTCATTGCGGCCATTCCAATAAATGAGCCAATTTCAATCATGTCAGGTAAAATCCTGTGCTCTGTGCCACCTAGCTTTTCGACGCCTTCAATTTTTAACAAATTAGATCCAATACCTGTTATTTTAGCACCCATTCTATTGAGCATCTTGCACAATTGTTGAAGGTAAGGTTCACAAGCAGCGTTGTAAATTGTTGTGATTCCTTCGGCGAGTACAGCGGTCATTACGATATTTGCAGTTCCTGTTACTGAAGCCTCATCTAGCAGCATATAACAACCGGTAAGCTTTTCAGCTTCCGCTCTGTAGAAATGAGAAGCATCATCATAAGTGAATTTAGCCCCAAGTTTTTGGAAACCAAGAAAATGGGTGTCTAATCTTCGCCTGCCAATTTTATCACCTCCAGGTTTTGGAATATATCCTTTGCCAAAACGGGCCAAAAGCGGACCAACAATCATGATAGAGCCTCTTAATGCACCGCCTTTTTTAGCAAATTCTGGAGAGTTCAAAAAATCAATGTCAATGTCGTCGGATTGAAAAAAGTAACTTCCTTTTTCTATTTTTTGGACTTTAACGCCTAAATCTGTCAGTAGGCTAATCAACTTATTGATGTCGACTATGTCTGGGATGTTATCAATGCGAATTTTTTCTGATGTCAAAAGGACGGCACAAAGTATTTGTAACGCCTCATTTTTGGCCCCCTGCGGAGTTAAACTACCTTTGAGTTGGTGGCCACCGTGAACTTCGAATGCTTCCAATATTAATTTCTTTTCTTAAAGTGTCTTCCTTTGTTTTTATGTTTTCCCTTGAAAACTCTTTTGGTGTTCTTTTTCAATAGATCGCTGGCAGACTCAAAAATAAAGTCAGGCTTAACTTTTAAAGTTCCTTGACTCATGTTTTTGAGATCATTAAGAATCGTTTCATCTTTTACAGAATCAGAATTCCATTGCAGGTTTGATCGCTTCATCAAATTAGCTATTCTTCCAACTAAGTAGCTTTTTTCATCACCTTCTTCATATTTCTGTGCAGCCTCAATCAGTTTTTCAACGGTTTTACCGTAATGACCAAATTTGATGTTATTCGATGGATATTCGACTTGTTTTGGTTTCTCAGCTAAACTTTCAGGACTTGGTTTCGGATAAGGAGAGTCCACGTCTAATTGGAATTCAGACATGATAAAAAGATGTGCCCATAATTTATGATTATAGTCCGTAACATCTCTTAAATGAGGGTTTAGCTGACCCATTACCGATATTATTGCCTTGGCGATTTTATTTCTCTCTTCTCGATCTTCAACAGTACAAGCAAAATTTATCATGTTTTGTACGTTTCTTCCATATTCTGGAATGACCATTTTCCCTCTTTGAGTATTGTATTGTAGTGATATTTGATGATCTGACATATTTATTTCTTGAATCGCAAAGTTAGTTAAAAGGTTGACATGATAAAGTACAATTGAAGTATCTTAACGTGATTAGTCCAGTACGTCAAGTTTTGCAAATTTTAATAAGAGTTGTTTTTGCCCCGCATTGGGGAAAAACACGGTTGCTTTCACGTTAGGCGGACTTCCTTCTAGCTTGATAACTTTTCCTTTTCCAAAGCGAGCATGCGATACGTTAACGCCTTCAGTAATTTTTTCTATATCGACAGACGCACCAGGTTGATTAGAAACTTTTTTCAAATGGTTTGAAATAATTGGTTTTTGCACTGTAGTTTGGCTCTTTTTTGATTTGCCGAGAAATCGCGTTGAATTGGCGAATGGGAGGTCTTGGCTAGCAGATTTTGGCTTGAACTTGTTTTCGGATAGATCTAAAAATTTTTCGTCAATCTCCTCAATAAAACGGCTAGGTTCACATTGAATCACATTACCCCACTTGTATCTACTTGATGCAAACGAAATAAATGCTTTTTTTTCAGCTCGAGTCATGGCAACATAGAACAAACGCCTTTCTTCCTCTAATTCAGCTCGAGTATTTAACGATAGTTGCGAGGGAAATAGGTTTTCTTCTAGACCGACGATGTATACATAAGGAAATTCTAGACCTTTTGCTGCATGAATCGTCATTAAAGTAACTTTATCCTGATCTTCAGGTTTATCATTATCAGCATCTGTCAGCAGGGCTACATCTAATAAAAAGTCAGCTAGAAAGCGCACTTCATTATCTGAGGCATTGTCAGAAAATTCTTTAATACCATTGAGCAACTCTTGAATGTTTTCATATCTGCTGATCCCCTCAGGGGTTTTATCGGTGTAGAGTTCTTTCAATAATCCGCATGAAGAAGCAATTTGATGGGCGATATCGTAGGCATTCAGCTCTTCTAAATTTGCAGCAAAAGATTTAATCATTGCGATGAAATCTTTAATCTTTGATTTTGCACCATTGTTAATCGACAATGGATATTTGCCAGGATTATCAAGAATGTGCCACAGACTTTTACCATTTTGCCTTGCTGCTACCATGGCATGTTCCAAACTGGTTTTTCCAATGCCTCTTTTTGGATAATTGATTACTCGTTTTAATGCTTCTTCATCGTTGTGATTTGTTGTTAATCTGTAATAGGCCAGTATGTCTTTAATCTCTTTCCTTTGATAAAATGAGAGACCACCATAAATTTTATACGCAATATTTAATTTTCTGAGGGATTCTTCAAAAGACCGTGATTGCGCATTTGTTCGATATAAAATGGCGAAATCAAGATTTTTGGCATGTTCTTGTTGCTGATTGTCGAAGATAGAATTAGCCACTATTTTGCCTTCCTCGTTATCTGTTGCTGCTTTGAAAACTTTAATCTTATCTCCTTCTGAATTCGCTGTCCAAACTTTCTTCTCAATTTGCTCCGTATTATTAGATATAATTGAATTAGCAGCGTCCACAATGACCTTAGTTGAACGATAATTTTGTTCAAGTTTAAAAAGTTTGAAGTCGGGATAATCTTTTTTGAAATTCAGAATATTCTGAATATTTGCGCCTCTGAATGCATAGATAGATTGTGCATCGTCACCAACTACACAAAGGTTTTCGTTTAAGGCCGCAAGCCTTTTCACAATCAGGTATTGACTGTAATTGGTATCTTGGTACTCATCGACTAAAATGTACTTGAATTTGTGCTGATATCGATGCAGTACATCCGCATGGTCCTTAAGGAGAACATTGGTTTTAAAAAGTAAGTCATCAAAATCCATTGCATGTGATTTGAAACATCGCTTCTGATATTCCATGTAAATTTCTCCTAATTTAGGACGATTGTTCATTCTGTCGTCTGCAATAATATCTGTGTTCTTAGTATAGGCGGTCGCAGAGATCAAGTTGTTTTTAGCTGAAGAAATTCTGTTGTAAACAATGCCAGGCTTATACAATTTGTCGTCTAAGTGAAATTCTTTAACGATCGTCTTGATAAGACTTTTGGAGTCTTGTGTGTCGTAAATCGTAAAATTTTTGGGGTATCCAATTTTTTCACATTCGATTCTAAGAATGCGGGCAAAAATCGAATGAAAGGTACCCATCCAAATATTTCGTGCTTCTTGATCACCAATGATTTCACCTATTCTTTTTTTCATTTCTTTAGCCGCTTTGTTGGTGAAAGTCAGTGCTAAAATGTTAAAAGGATCTACGTCATTTTGAATCAGATTGGCAATTCTGAAGGTGAGAACTCGAGTCTTTCCAGAACCAGCTCCTGCAATTACCATCATCGCCCCTTCGAGGTTATTTACTGCTTCGTTTTGAGATTTATTTAAAGATTTGAGGTAATCCATACTGTAAATCTAAAACAGAGATTCCAATTCTTTACACATGTTGAAAAGTTTACTTCAAAAAAATGAATAATTTTAGCCATTCATGACGCAGAAAGCTAATAGTTTAAACAAGTCCGTACTTCAGCTGAAAAACTGGCATTGCTATGGCTTAATTGTAATACTCAGCTTCATTTTTTATGGTAATACGGTGCAAAACAAGTATGCCATGGATGATGATTTAGTCACAACAACGTATGAATATCTGGGTGATTCAGATAATGAGAAGGACTTGATCAGCCGGCATCCCAATGTAGAAAAGGGGATTAAGGGAATACCAAAAATTTTCACCTCTCATTTCGCAGTTAATAAAAAACAAAGCTATTCGTATCGGCCCGTTGTAACATCCGTTTTTGCTATTGAATATCAATTTTTTGGAAGTAATCCTTATGCCTCCCATTTTTTTAATATTCTGTTTTATGCTCTAGTTGTCTTTCTGATTTTTAGATTTATCCGTTTGGCTTGGCCTGAAATGGATATTGGTTTTGCTGCTTTAGTAGCGCTTTTGTTTCTGATTCACCCGCTCCATTCAGAGGTGGTCAATAACGTAAAATCCAGAGATGAGTTGTTGTGTTTGTCATTTGGTTTGGGTGCAATAATTCAATTGTTAAAATATTTAGATACCAGGAAATGGTGGAATTTTTTAAGTGCCCTTTTGCTGGTTTTATGTGCTCTTTTATGTAAAAAAACAGGAATAGTTTTTATTCCCATTGCCTTATTAACGGCAGTTTACGTAAGAAGGATAAATTGGAAGCACTTCTTTATTTTTATTGGCAGTTTGGTTTTTGCCTTCGTGGCTTTTAAACTCATTAAGTCAGGTTTTATCGATAAGGCGGTGTCTAGAGAAATGCAATTTTTTGAGAATCCGCTATATTTCAGTGATTCAATTATGGATCGCATCCCAATGTATTTTTACAGCAATTTTTACTATTTAAAATTGCTAATTGCTCCCTATCCTCTTCGATATTATTATGGTTTTGATCAAGTACAGATCGCAACCTGGTCTAATCCAATAACATGGTTCATGTGCTTTGCAATGGTCGCTTCAGTCGTCTTCATAATTTGGCGATTTAAAAAGAGAGAAATTTGGGCATTTGGAACACTATTCTTTCTTTTAGGAATTGGCGGTGCATGCAATTTGTTATTTCCAGCTGTTGGAATTATTGCTGAACGATTTGCATTCGTTGCCAGTCTCGGTTTTTGTATCCTTGTTGCGTATGGTTTCCACAGAATTTGGAAATCAGGAATTAAGTGGCAAGTATCGGGGGTTAAAATTTTATTGGCTTTAATTTTAATAGGATCATTAATTACTGTATTGCAAAGAAATCCAGCCTGGGCCTCTCGAAAAAGTTTATACGAAACAGATATGATTAATTTGGATTCATCTGCAAAAGCACATTCATTGTTAGCTCAATATTATGCTGGAAATGTGCGAAAAATGCAAGCGAAAATATCAAATAATCAAGGGCCGAATTCAGCGCAGATAGAGGCGCTTAATAGGAAACTTAATGAGGCCATTTATCATTTTACGATATGTACAGAAATTGACAGTAACTACGCTGTTAGTTTCAACAATTTGGGCGCCATGTATTTTCTGTATAAGGGCGATGTCGATTCAGCACGGATTAATTTTCGCAGGGCTTTAGTTTTGGACTCGAATTATGTGGAGGCTAATTTTAATGTTGGTAATACTTATTTGGAAGAGTATAAAATAATTTATCCTTTGTACGATTTAACAAATGGAATTAGAGATACGCTTAGTTATTCTTCGACGAAACCAATAGATTTTTTTGCAAAAAACAAAGGAATGTTCATTGCTTATTCTCGATTTAAGAATGGACTACAATCCAAATTAATTGCATTGGCAAAAAGCGCAACGGATACTCAATCTTTTATTACACAACTAACACAATCTATGGATCGTGTGATTGATCAAGGTGGATTACAATCGTTTTATTCAAGTTCGAATTTAAATGAGCGTTTGAATGAAGAACTTGACACTTTTAAAACGTTCAATTCAGCTAATCAATTGTTGAGTTATGTCACGAATATGATTAATGAAAACATGCGAAATTCGTTTTATAATAGCGTCATAAAAGGAAATTTTAATCTTCGAGAATTTCGATACCATCTCAATAATGAATTGAATGGTTTGGAAAACAAGTTGGTTAAGCACATGAGCGTTGCGATACAATTAGATTCTGCATATTCTCCTGCATACAATAAGTTGTCAGACTTTTTCATTACTTATGGTAAACTTGATGAATGCATTGTGCTGAATAATCGAGGATTGCAATCCAATGCCTTTCAAGATTCGTATCAATTTCACATTAATATAGGTAATGCCAATCTGAGGAAGAACAAAATAAAAAATGCGATACCTGCTTTTGAATTGGCTATTGTGGGGCTGCAAGAGCATCTGGTTCGAGTGCGAAAAGACAAAGCGTTAAAACGCAAGTTAAAAATGATTCAATCAGAGAATTTAAAAGCACGGATAGTAGAAATTTGCAACAGTTTGATTAACCTTTGCCAAGGAGAAGGGGACCTGCTTACCGCCGAGAAATATATTAACTTAAAAAGCAAAATCTAATGGTCGCAGCTAGTATAAAAGCGGTCAGTTATTATTTACCGTCAGAAAGGTTAACGAACGAAGATTTGTTTGCTCAATTTGGAACGTTATCACCAGCTGAAATATTTAAGCGCGTAGGTGTGCGGGAACGTCCAATCAGAGGAAAAGGGCAAATCGGTTCTGATCTCGCCTTTGAAAGTTCTTTGGTTTTATTTGATGAACACGGAGTAGATAAGGCTGAGATTGATTTTTTGTTGTTTTGTACAGAAGGTTTGGACTACAAAGGTCCCGCAACAGCTTGCATCATGCAGGACAGATTGGGTTTAAATAAGGGTATAGGCGCAATGGATATTCCAATGGGATGTGCCGGCTTTACGAATGGTTTGGCAATAGCAAAGGCGTTGATTGCATCTGGACAATCAAAAAACGTGCTTTTACAAACAGCAGATATACCGTCATCTGTCATTCATCCAGGAGATTTAGATTTAAGAATGCTTTTTGGAGATGCGGGTGCCTCAGCTTTGATTTCGAGATGTGATGATCAATTCGGCATTGGTAACTTTGTAATGGGTACGGATGGAAGTGGTGCAGAAAACCTGATGGTCAAAAGAAGCAATACCAGAACGCCTGTAGATACAAAATGGCTGGAAGAACACAAGGCAGTTGGAGGACTGGAATTTGGCCGTATGGAAATGAATGGACTTGAAATATTTTCATTTTCAATGCGCGAAGTTCCTTCATTAGTAAATGATATTTTAGCTAAAAATAATTTAGCGCTGGAAGATGTTGATTTGTTCGTTTTTCACCAAGCCAATGCATTTATTTTGAAAATGTTGGCTAGAAAATTAAGAATAGACAACGAAAAAGTTTACAATTGCATGGAGTATATTGGAAATACGGTTTCCGCATCGGTTCCAATTGCGTTGGCAAAAGCAAGTAAAGAGGGTAAGATCAAGAAAGGCAATACCGTGCTGATTGCAGCATTTGGAATTGGATATTCGTGGTCAGGAACTATTATTAAGTATTAAAATGACAATAGAAGATTTTATTAGCAAACTAGAGGCAGAATTTGAAGACGTAGAGCCGGGAACGCTTAAGGCAGAAACAAGCTTTAGAGACATAGAGGATTGGAGTTCTATGCATGCGTTGATTGTTATTGCTTTAATTGATACAGAATACGATGTGATATTATCGGGCACTGATTTGCAAGCTGCGAATACAATTAATGACCTTTTTGAATTGGTCAGAACCAAACAATAGATGGCGCGATTTTCAATTTCAGGCGTAACTATTTCTGGCATAGCTGCTTGTGTTCCTAAGCAAGTGGTCTCAAACTACGATTACGATTTGTTGAATGAGAAGGAACGGAGGTTATTGGTCAAAACAATTGGTGTTGAAACAAGACACGTTGCACCCAAGTACACGACTACATTAGATTACGCTTGTGCAGCAGCCGAGAAGTTATTTGAGGAGACTAATTGTGATCGATCTGAAATTAAGTTAGAGATATTCGTAACACAAAGCAGGGATTTTTATTTGCCTTCAACAGCGGTAATTGCCCAAGATAAATTGGGTTTGCCGCAGGATTGTATGGCATTTGACATTGGTTTGGGATGTTCTGGATATACCTATGGGTTGAGTGTTGCTGCATCGATTATGAAATCTACGGGAATTAAAAAAGCATTGTTATTAGTTGGTGATGTATCAACGGTCACTTGTGCCTACAATGATACAAGTACTTATCCACTTTTTGGCGACGCCGGTACCGCTACGTTACTTGAGTTGTCAAAAGGTAATCAATGGTCCTTTGATTTACACAGTGATGGTTCTGGAGAAGAGGCGATTAAAATTCCTCATGGTGGAATGCGTCATTTGTTAACCGAAGAATCTTTAATTGAGCGGAAAAGAGAAGATGGTAATACCAGGTCAGATTTACATTTACAATTAGATGGTTTGTCGGTTTTTAATTTTTCCATTACGAAAGTTCCAAAATCACTAAATTCATTTCTCGATGAGGTAAATGCGGATAGAGAGTTGATAGACTTTTTCGTAATGCATCAAGCCAATAAACTGATGAACGAGACAATTCGCAAGAAAGTGAAGTTTGATCCTGTGAAAGTTCCGTACTCATTGAGTCAGTATGGAAATACCAGCAGTGCCAGTATACCCTTAACCATGGTATCGGAATTAGGTAGTCAGCTGGGTGTCCCACGCAAATTATTATTGAGTGGTTTTGGTGTAGGATTATCATGGGGACATGCGTTAATTGAAACGAATGGTGTAATTTGCCCTAAAGTTCTTGAGATTTGACGAATCCATTTTCATTAGTAAATAAAAAAATTCTGGTAACTGGGGCTTCTTCAGGAATTGGCCGTTCTTGTGCAATTGAATTGTCTAATGCTGGCGCAGAAGTGGTTATAACAGGAAGAAATGAAAGTCGATTGAAGGAAGTAGCTCAAATTGCAAATGCTAAAAAGTCTATCGTTGTTGATTTGTGCGATGATAACGGAGTTTCATCTTTGGTTCAGCAAGTAGAGAATGTAGATGGAGTAGTCCATGCTGCTGGAATTATCAAACCGTTTCCCGTTTCATTTGTGGGTGCTAAACACATTCGGGAGGTCCAAAGTATTAATTTCAATGCTCCTGTTGAATTGACTTCATTATTACTGCGAAAAAGGAAGATTAATAAAAACGGTTCTATTGTATTCATCTCTTCCATTTCTAGTTCTTTTCCTTACAAGGGAGGGGCAATATACACCGCATTTAAGGCTGCACTTGAAACGTACAGTAAAGTAGTAGCCTTAGAATATGGAGAAAAAGGAATCAGATCTAATTGTATTAAAGCCGCACTAGTTAACACAAAAGTACTTGATGAAACGATCAATAGTCTTCCGCCAGAAATATTAGAGGAGCATAAAAAAAGATATTTACTTGGATTTGGGGAGCCTGATGATGTAGCTAATGCCTGCATCTATTTTTTATCCAACGCATCGAGATGGGTAACGGGAACAAATTTGGTACTTGACGGTGGTTTAACAGCAGGGGCATGAGTAATCAACTAAAATATAGTGTGGTTATACCAACCATAAACTCAGCAGAATTTATTGAAGAAACGGTTTCAAGAATTTCAGTAACCTTGAATCAATTGGGACTTGATTACGAGCTCATTATTATTGACGATTTTAGTACAGACGATACCTGGGAAAAAATCAAATCGATTAAGTCTCAAAGCCAAATAGTTGTTAAGGGAATTCGTTTGTCAAAGAATTTTGGTCAACACAAAGCGACCATGTGTGGATTTAATAAGGCTGAAGGTGATTTTGTAATTACGATGGATGATGATTTGGAGTCAGATCCCGAATCCATTCCTTTACTAATTGACGAGCAGAAAAAATCCAATGCCGATTTGGTTTATGCACATTATACCAATTTAAAAAGAGGTCCTGTTCGCCTTATTTTATTTAGTGTATTTCGATTTTTTGCTAAATTAATTGAAGGTAAAAAACGTGTACATGGTTCAAGTTTCCGTCTTTTAAAAGCGACGCTTGCAAAAAAAGTCATTAAGAATGCGAACAGTTTTTCTTTTATCGACGAACTATTTTTGTGGAATACGGAAAGAGTAGAGTTCGTCAATATTAAACACCGTGCTGGTTTACGAGGCAAAAGTAATTATACGATTAGGGGGCTTGTGAATACATCAACAGAATTGGTGCTTTTTTCATCTGATTTTCCTTTGAGGTTTATTAAGTATTTGGGGATGACATTTGCAGTAGTCAATTTTCTAATCGGTTCATTTTATATTGTTCGCAAACTGATTGGAAAAGTAGATGAGCCTGGTTTTGCCGCTTTAATAGTAAGTATCCTCTTTTCTACAGGTATCATTTTACTTGCCATCGGTATCATAGGTGAATACCTGAACAAAGTTTTTAAATCTGTTCAAAACATGCCTTTGTATTCAATTGGAGATGAGGTATGATTAGTCTTGAACAATATGGAATCACTTTAAAGCGGATAACTGAAGAGGATATTGAACTCATCAGAATTAAGCGGAATACTCCTGAGATTCGAACACGGATGGCCTACAGGAAAAAAATTTCAGAGGCGGAGCAAAAGCTATGGTTTCAGGGTATCAATAATCACCTGAATTATTATTTTCTAATCCTTGCTGATAATAAGTCTATTGGCGTTATTAATTGTAAAGAAGTCAATGTAGCAGATCAATATGGCGAGGGTGGAATATTTATTTGGGATGAGAACTATGTCGGGACTCCTTATCCAACTTTTGCATCCCTTATTTTGTTAGACTTTATATTCAATGAATTGTGTATTGGCAACCTGTCTTTTGCGCGCATTCTAAGTTCAAATAGTGGGGCACAACGATATAACAAAATGTTGGGATATGTTAAAATGCCTAGACAGGAAAACGTTGATAATCAATGGTATGTTTTAACGAGAGAAACCTTCAATAAAAAGTGTGTATTATTAAAAAAGGCGGCTAAATCGTTTAGTAAGTCAGAAGGAAAACTCATTGTGCGAGGAAGGTTGGGTAATGAAAATTTAAAGG
>CAJQPO010000028.1 GCA_905480225.1 uncultured Flavobacteriales bacterium
CTAAAGATACAGTTTTAAGAGTGAATAGTAGGCAGTCTTTATTGTGGTTTTTTTCAGCAGTGTTTAGTCGGGTTTATGGGTGTGGAATAAAAGGTTTTTTTCAGCCATTGTTACAAGTATTGGTCTTGGTAGAAATTTTGGTCCGAATTTTTTGGCGTAGTCCTCCATGAGTTTCACGAGCTCGTTTATTCCATAGGCATCAACAAATCTAAACGGCCCCCCCGTGAAAGGTAAAAATCCAAGACCGAAAACAGCTCCTGTATCACCATCTGTTGGTGTTGATAGAATGCCTTCTTCTAAGCACATTATTGCTTCATTAATCATTAATAGCAGAGGTCTCCAAGTCATCTCGTCAAATGCAAACTCTTTTTTAGGCGGATTCCCAAAGAACTGGTAAGCCTGCGGATTAGCACCATTTCTTTTTCCGTTTTTTCCATCGTATTTGTAATAGCCTTTCTTGTTCTTTTTACCCAGATATCCTGCGTCAAACATCTTGAGTAATCCTTTTGAAACAACGAGGCCATCACGAGACTTAACTACTTCTGCGATGTCACCACTCATGACGTGTGCGCCAACATCAATACCTACTTCATCCATGAGCGCTATCGGGCCCACGGGCATGCCTTTTTTCTTCATTGCTCGGTCTATTGCTTCTATTTGAGCACCTTCCTCGAGCATAAGCATTACTTCATTCAGGTATGGTGCTAAAATTCTATTGGCATAAAACCCAGGGCCATCTTGAACGACTATGCAGGTTTTGCCTTGTCGTACACCGATATCGTAGACTGCACCAATGGTTTCTTCTGAAGTGTGTTTGGTTTTTACGATTTCCAGTAGCGGCATTTTTGGTACGGGAGAAAAGTAATGCATACCTATGACATTCGCAGGATTTTTTGCATGTTCAGCCATTTCGGTAACAGAAAGGGCAGAGGTGTTAGTGGCAAAAATGTAATCGTTATTGCAAATAGAATCCAAGTCATTAATAAGGGCTTTTTTAACATCCATTTTTTCAACTACGGCTTCAACCACTAGATTGAGTTTTTCAAAGCCAACATAGTCTAGTCTTTCCCTAATACGTTCTATGGTTTCATTCGCTTGCATTTTTGAAATTTGCTTCCTCTTTATTTTTTTTCGCAAGGTCTTCCATACCAATTGTTTTGCTCGACTGATAGTGGTTTGATTAATGTCTTTCAGAACAACATCAATTTGGTTCATAACAGAAACTTCTGCTATTCCAGCCCCCATAAATCCAGCTCCTAGAATGCCTAGTCTGTCAATACGCTTGTAGTTTTTGTATGGGTTTTTCTTGTTGTCGGTCATGTTGTAGAAGATTTGCCTTAGCTCCTTGGAAACCTGTCCCAGCATTAGGGCCTCAAAAGCTTCTCTTTCATAAAGCAATCCTTTGTCTATGCCATACTTCAAACCGTGTTCTACACAATCGATAATTTTTGGTACTGCAGGATAGTTGCCCTGCGTTAGTTTCATTACTTTTTCTCTTGCTTTCTTAAAAACAAGATTTCTTCCAATCGAAGTTCCATCTAGGAATTTGTTGAGTATTGATTTTTTCTGATTGCGTTTTAGTTGGCCACCATCTTTTATCATTTTATCTGCTAAGGCTACGGCAGCTGTGTGCAATTTATTTCGGTTAACGACGGCATCTACTAGTCCCATTTTCTTGGCTTGTCGTGCAAAAATGTTTTTACCCGTCAGCATCATGTCTAATGATTTTTGCAGACCAACTAACCGGGGTAATCTTTGCGTACCACCACTACCGGGCAGTAAACCGAGCTTTACTTCAGGAAGGCCAAATTTAGTTTTTGGATCATCAGAACAAACTCTTCCATGACAAGCAAGCGAGAGCTCAGTCCCAAAACCATAAGCCGTACCGTGAATTGCTGCAATAATTGGTTTTTCAGCGTTCTCCAAGGCGTTTAAACATAAATGTCCCTTTTTCAAGGTAGGAGTGAAATCGCCTTTTTTCTCTGCCTTGAAGGCTTTGATGTCCGCACCTGCAATGAAATCCTTACGATCAGAAATCAATACGCCGGCTCTAATGGTGTTGTCCTCATTGAGCTCTGTGTAAATCTCATCAAAATATTGAATCAGGTCCGGGGATACGATGTTCATCTTCTCCTTTTTGATATGAATCCAAATAGTAGCTATTCCATCTTTTTTCTCTATTCTATAAAAATCTTCTCTACTCATCTTTTAAGCTTCATAACGTTTTAATATCATTGCATGACCATGCGCACCAGCAGCGCATGCTGCTATAAGTGCATATTTGCCACCTTCGTGTTGTAATCGATTGGCGGCAGTGTTTATTAATCTCAATCCCGTAGCACCAAAGGGATGACCTAACGAGAGTGAACCGCCCCATAAATTAAGTTTACTCATGGGTATTTTACCAACGGCTTGTGTTCTGTTCAGTTTTTCTTTAGCAAAAGCATCAGACTCCAGACATGCTAGGTTTGCTAAAATTTGTCCAGCAAAGGCTTCATGAAATTCAATGACGTCAATGTCTGCTAGGGTTAAGCCTGTTTTATCCAACACTTTAGCTGAAGCAAAAGCAGGCCCAAGTAAAAGCTCTTCTTCGAGTTCTTGTCCAGTAAAACAAAAGTCTATTATTTCTACTTTGGGTACTAATCCGAGTGCCTTGGATTTAGATTCTGTCATAAACAATCCGGCAGAACCACCATCGGTTAAAAAGGAGGAATTAGCGGCGGTTAAGGTGCCGTATTTTTTGTCGAATGCGGGCCTTAGTTTGGCGAGTTTTTCTAGCGAAGATGGACGAATACCGTTGTCTCGATTTATGGGTTCAAATGCGGGTGGTAATGAAACGGTAACCACTTCCTTTTCCAGATGGCCATCTTCCCAGGCTTTTGATGAAAGTTGATGAGACCGCAAACAAAACGCGTCTTGTGCTTCTCGGCTGATTTGGTATTTTGCAGCCAACACATCGCAGTCCTGACCCATGGTTTTTTTGGTAGTAAATTCTGCTACTTGAGGTCTCTCGGGTGCAAAATGTCTGGGCCTTAGGGAACAGAGGAATTTCAGGTTATCTCCTATTGTTTTTAACTTTTGAGCTGCAAACAGCTTCTTACGCATTTCTTTTTTAAATCCTATTGGTGTATCAGACGTATTGTCTACACCGCCAGCAATAAATACTTCTGCTTGGCCGCTCCTGATTTCTCCGATTCCAGAAGCCACCGCTCGATTAGCAGAGATGCACGCTTGTGTTACCGTGTGGCAGGGGGTAGATGTAGGAATTCCAGCACCAAGGGATGCTTCACGAGCTACATTAGAAGTTTGTAGATTGGAAATAACTGTACCCATAATTACGGTATCTATTTCTTTGGGATCTATGCCTGTTTTTGTTAGCAGACCTTTTATGGCATACTGTCCCAGCTGATAAGACATGATGTCATTGCGGAAATAGTCAGTTCCTGATTTTAGAAAAGGGGTTCTGCACCCGTCGATAAAAACGATTTTATCTTTCATGATTTACAGTACTTGTTTTTTCAAAATTAGAAATAAATTCAATGCGTGCATTGTTTTTTATGCGTTCTTCTGTATTTTTGCTTTCGGTTGAAAAATAATCCAGTAAATAAAGACTCTTTTCAAGCTCTGGCAGATAGAATGGTAATCTATCAACTTAGAAGTAAATGGTTGTCCATTTCAAAGATGTACAATGAGTTGGCTTCTGAACAAGATGGAACAATGCCAATGGCGTTTGTTTTATTAACAATTCATGCAGAAAATGGAACTCCTGTCACGAAGATTGCGCCACGTATGGGCATGGAGCCCAATAGCTTGTCTCGCATATTAAAATCGATGGAGGAAAAGGGATTGGTTTATAAAAGAAAAAGCAAGGAAGATAAAAGAAAAGTGTTTATCAATTTAACAGATCACGGAAAGGAAATGCGAGAAGTTGCCATGACAGCAGTATTTTCTTTTGAGAATACAATTCAGCAGCATGTGTCTGAAAAAGAATTGAATGGGTTTTTTAAGGTTATGGCTAGTATTCCTAAAGCCATGGAGCTAATCACTTCAGAAAAACTCAATCTGAATGATGGAAATTAAAAAGTGTAGTCATTTTTTTGGATGAAATAATCAGCAATATCTCTCCTTAGGTCTTTTGGATTAACCGCGTATTTTTTAGCGAATCTTTTTACCATTTTTCGCTGAAGGCCTTGTTTCGTTCCTTCAGGAAGACTATCAATTTCACTCTCCGCAGCGGTGCGAACTCTTCTAAGCGCTTCATAAATGTGTAATTGGAGCAGTTTTTCGACGATAGTCATTTTTTCTTTCGCAATGCCCATTGTTCTGAGTTTTACAACTCTAAGTGCTAAACTTTCGGAGATGTAAATTTCACTTAATATGTCTGATAAGTTCATGATGATTTCTTGCTCATCAATCATTTTAAGTTTTAGTTTTTGCCCAGCTATTCCGGATAACGCAATGAAGAGAAGTTTCATGTTTTCTACAATTCTATCTTCTTGTCCAACTTTGTATGTTGATGAGAAAAGTTCTTTAAAGAATTGCATGGGAATCTTTTTGCCGGCAGTAATTAAATCAATCTCCTTGGTTTGAAATGCACGCTTCATGAGCTCTCCGAAAGAAAGCATTCTGTTGATTTCATTGGTTCCTTCATAAATGCGCGTTATTCGAGAATCTCGATAGCCCATCTCTATCCCGGCTTCAGCACTGTATCCCATCCCACCGTAAATTTGCAGTGTTTCGTCAATACAATAATCCAACACTTCCGTTCCGTATACTTTCAATAAAGCGCATTCAATGGCATATTCTCGAAGCCCAAGTACTTTCGATTCGCTTTTGCTTTTACCCGCATCAATTAGCGCGGCTTCTTTTTCATCGATGTATTTTCCAGTTCTGTAAATGGCACTTTCCGTAGCAAAAATTTTGGTAGCCATTTCCCCAATCTTAAATTTGATAGCGCCGAACTCAGCAATTGATTTTTCAAACTGTTTTCTCTCGTTTGAATAGTTAATGGATTGAGAAAGTGCATACTTGGCACCTCCAATTGAACCAGCACTTAGCTTTATTCTACCAGAGTTAAGGATGTTTAAGGCAATTTTAAAACCATCACCTCGCTCAGCTAAAATATTTTCTGTAGGAACAGGGCAGTCGTTGAAGAAGACCTGAACGGTAGAAGAACCCTTGATTCCCAACTTTTTTTCTTCTTCCCCAAGAGTAATTCCGCCAAAAGCTTTTTCTACAATAAAAGCGGACAAGTTTTTGTCGTCCTCAATTTTTGCAAAAACGATAAAAATGTCTGCAAACCCTCCATTGGTTATCCACATTTTCTGGCCGTTTAATAAATAGTTCTTTCCATCCGCAGTTAATGTAGCTTTTGTTTTACCGGAATTGGCATCGGAACCTGCTCCAGGTTCCGTAAGGGCGTAGCTGGCTTTGTATTCTGCAGACCCTATTTTCGGCAAGTATTTTTCTTTTTGTGCAGGAGTACCGTAATAAACGATTGGTAACGACCCAATAGAGGTTTGTGCGCCAATTGTAGTAGCGAATGAGAACCCGTTCGAAATGGCTTCGCCAAACAAGAGTCCAGTGTTGAAATCTAAGTCCATCCCTCCATATTCCTGAGGTATGGAAAGCCCACACAGGCCAAGCTCTGCAGATTTATCTAATAATCGAATAATTTCATCACGATCTTTGGATGCATCTAATTCTCTCCCAGATTTTCTCATGGGTTGTAGGATTTCCTGGTCACAAAAATCTTTTACCATATCACGAATCATCAATTGTTCTTCCGACCATTCTTCTGGTATAAATAAATCGTTATGTTTTGTTTTTGAAACTAAAAATTCACCTCCTTTTAACATCTTAATTCCTGTGTTATGATTAATAGAATAGTACAAATCTAAATAAATTTACAATGCACGCATTGTAAATACGAAAATTACTATATTCACCAGAACAAAAATGGGTTGTGGGAAGAACAGATAGATTTGCTTTTAAGGGAATAGCATCAAAAGCCGATATTGATCAAATTGAAGCTGAATCGCAACTTTCATCTTGTCCAAAAACTACTTATGATTCTGCTTTGCAGAGTTGCAATGACAATCCTAATGAATTGGCCTTGTCTTTTTTCATGCTGGGCAAAGATTATAAAACGCCTTTCACATTTACATATTCTGAAATGCTTGCTGAGATTAATGCTGCGGCGAATATGTTGCGCGGTCTTGGTGTAGAAAAAGGAGATGTCGTTGGTATTATTTTACCGAATTTACCAGAAACTTGTTTTGTGATGGTGGCGTCGCAAACCGTTGGCATCTCATTTTCCATTAATCCTTTATTGGAAAAAGAATTACTCAAGGAACTGTTAGTAGCCGCCAATGTAAAAGTGCTCATTACACTTGGCCCGTTTGTAAAGACGAATATTTGGGAAAAGGTTAACGCGGTTCGGTTAGAAGTTTCTAGTATTAAACACGTGATTAAAGTGAATATGACACCTTATCTCAGAGGGTGGAAGAAGACCGTGGTAAGTTTGATTACTTCATTTAAAAATCAAGGGGTATCAGCAGAGGTGCAAGGTCTGTATGATTATGAACCATTAAAAGAACAATTCCCGAAAGATAAATTAAGTTTCAAATTTGATGTTGAGCCATCTGATGCAGCAGCTTATTTTCACACAGGAGGAACCACGGGACGTCCAAAGATTGCTATTCAAACACAAGATAATATTTGTTTTGATTGTTGGTCAACCGGACACAATCTTCGAACAGGTGAAGAAGAATTTACGGTTTATGGTGGGTTGCCATTGTTTCATGTCTTTGGTGCTATGGTCATGTTTTCTATGTGTGTTGCTGGAAGTGGTCATCTTATTCTTGCCGGACCTAAAGGATTCAGGGGAGATGGAGTAATGACCAATTTTTGGAAAACGATTAGACATTATGAAATTACTGTAATCGCAGCAGTTCCAGCAATTTACAATAGTCTTTTAGATAATTCATCAGGAGAAGATTGCAGTGGAATCAATTATGCAATTAGCGGGGCTGCACCATTACCAGTGGAAGTCATGCGAACTTTTGAGAAAAGAACAGGTATTCAAATACTGGAAGGATATGGTTGTACAGAAGGTACTTGCATGGTTGCTGTGAATCCACCTTATGGGAAAAGAAAGATTGGATCGGTGGGTTATCCGATTCCATATGTCGACATTAGAATTTTACAAAAGAAAAGTCAATCGAATTATATAGAGCTTCCGTCTAATGAGATAGGAGCTGTCTGTATTAAAGGTAGGAATGTCTTCAAGGGATACATAGAAGAAGAAGACAATTCAGGAGTCTGGGTGAATTTTAATGGAGAAAATTATTACCATACAGGAGATCTCGGAAAAATAGATAACGATGGTTATTTATGGTTGACAGGAAGACAAAAGGAATTGATAATTCGAGGGGGACATAATATTGACCCTGTGAGTATAGAGTCAGCGTTTTATGCGCATCCTTCCGTTGATCTAGCTGCTGCTGTTGGTCGCCCCGATCCTAAAGTAGGTGAGGTGCCAGTAGTATACGTGCAAGTTAAATCCGGGAAAAATCTGAATGAGCAGGAATTATTTGATTTTATTCAGGACAAAATATTTGAAAAGGCCGCAATTCCAAAAGCAATTGTAATGATTGACAAGATGCCATTGACCTCTATTGATAAAATATTTAAACCGAAGTTGTGCATGCAAGAGATAAAGGCAACTTGCGAAAGGGAATTGATTGGTTTTTCATTGAAATCAATAGATGTATTTAATTCTAAATCTGCTGGTTTTACCGCTAGAATTAAAGGTGTTTCCTTATCAGACCATGAAGCGATAATGGCATCTTTGAGCAAGTATTCGTTTTCATTTGAATTACACCAATAAAAGCATGGTATTTATTGGTTAACTAGGTAGTTTTGTGCAGAATGAGGAATCCAAGAATTTTAAGTGCGCTTATATTAACTGCGGTTGGTTTATTCACTCTTGTTTGTATCGTGGCTATCCAAAATCTGGAGTTTGATTATAATTTTGAAAAATTCTACCCTGAGGAGGATGCAGAAACAAGATTTTTCAAGGAACATCGAGAAATGTTCTCATCCGACAATGATTTTTTATTACTAGCGGTAAAGAATGATGCCGGTGTTTTTCAAAAAGAGTTTTTGCTAAAAGTAGAAGATTTGCTGGCGGAAATAGATACGGTATCTAATTTGGATACGGTACTCAGCTTAACGAGAATGAATAAGCTGTTTGTTTCTGATTTTGGCAAGTGGAAGGTTCCATATATTAATTATGAGGAATTAGATAACTTGAAAGATGATTCTATTTGGATCGCTAAAACTCCCGATGTTTATGGGCATTTGATTTCAAAAGATTTTAAAAGTTTCTCGATTTTTTTAAAGCACAAAGATTACCTCTCGGCGGCTGGTTGCGACCAATTAGCACAATCTCTTAAAGCCATAAAAGCCAGGTATGCTTTCGATGAAATTCACATTGCGGGTCGGGCAGTTGGTCAGAATTACTACGTTAATTTGATGCAAAGTGAATTGATGTTTTTTAGCCTGACTTCCTTTTTTCTGCTCGTTGTATTTTTAATCTTGGCGTTCAGGTCATGGTGGGGTGTATTATTACCGGTAGTTGTTGTCGTGTTGTCTGTAATTTGGATTTTGGGAGTCATGTCCATATTGAATAAGCCCATCAATTTGGTTTTAACGGTAATGCCTACAATTATTTTTGTGGTAGGCATGAGCGACGTCATTCACATTTCATCAAAATACTTAGAAGAACTTAGGCGTGGCCGTGGTAAAATGACCGCGTTGAGGCTTACTGTTAAAGAAGTCGGGGTGGCAACCTTGTTAACTTCAGTTACAACAGCGATTGGTTTTTTAACCTTGTATTCATCGCGCGTAGTTCCGATTAAAGATTTTGGCCTTTATGTTTCTGTTGGTGTCATGATTGCTTTTGTCCTTTCATTTTTGGTGTTGCCTGCAATGTTCATCTTAATACCGGTGCCCAAACTCGCTAAGAAAAGATTGGAACATAGTTTTTGGACATTCTATTTAAGAAAATCATTTTTATGGACCATTCGTAATCAGTTAAAAATCGGAATTATAAGTGCCATTATTTTAATTTTTTCGGCGATTGGCCTAACTTCAGTAGAGGTCAACAACTTTCTATTAGAAGACCTTAAAAAAGACGATCCAATGAATCTTAGTTTTCAATTTTTTGATGAAAACTTTTCTGGCGTAAGACCCATGGAATTGGCAGTAGAAAGCAAATCGGTCGATATCCTTACCGTTGAGGGGCTCAGAGCATTGGATTCACTAGAACAGATAATCGTTCGTACATATCCCGTAGACTTGCTGATATCTCCTTTGACTGCAATAAAAATGATTAATCGTATTCAAATGGGCGGGTTAAATCAGCATTACGGATTGCCTGTGTCAGATATTGATTTACAAAAAGCAATTAATCGATTCAAAAGATTAATGTCTTCCACAATTGGTAGCAAGTACCTTTCTGCGGATGGCAAAGTCGCCCGAATGAGTGCTACAGCTCCTGATATAGGTGGTGACGCGTTTAATGCGATTAACGCTGCGTTCAAATCTGAAATTGAAGGGTTGTTCCCAAAATTTAAGATAACCCATACGGGTACTGCTCACTTGATCGATAAGAACAATCAATATTTAGCTTCTAGTATGATTTGGAGTTTAGGAATTGCTTTTTCAGTAATTGCGTTGATAGTCGGTTTTCTTTATAAGTCAGTAAGAATGGTTTTAATTGCACTAATTCCGAATGTGTTTCCACTCATTATGATTGGTGGGGTAATGGGTTTTCTTGGTATTGACATAAAAGTAAGCACCTCCATCTTGTTTACTATTGCCTTTGGAATTGCTGTTGACGACACTATTCATTTTATCAGTAAGCTGAAATTGGAATTGAAAAAAGGAAATCACATGATTTTTGCTATTCGCAGAACGTACATGTCAACGGGGCGCGCACTGGTTTTAACTACGGCTATTTTGTGTGCTGGATTTTTAACTTTAATTGCCTCAGATTTTCTAGGAACTTTCTACATGGGCTTTTTAATCACCCTTGCTTTAATCTTCGCGGTATTGTCTGATTTATTCTTGCTCCCAGTATTAATCCTTGCTTTTTACAGAGACAAAAAACAGCGATTGGCGGAATAATTTTTAAAGAAATCGTCTAGAAGGACTCTTTTTTAATGTCACCGGTTTCTGAATAAAATTTCCAAGTGCCAATTTTTCTATAATCGTAGATTTTTTTATCATAGATTAAACTACCTTCTAGCTTTTTAGAACCTGCAGAATAAAATTCGAATTGAGTATATTCTAATTTCTTTTTATTGATCATCTCAAGTAATGATTCCGGTTTTCCATTTTTGAAGAATGATTTTTTCGCAATGTGGTAATCAAAGCTCTTGTGGTATTCTTCAAAGTATTCCAACTGTCCATTTTCATAATAATCTGACCAAACCATGGGGGTAGCTTCTACATACTTTATTTCTGATTTCAATTTACCTGTACTATAGAACAATTTAGCCAATGCTGAAAAAGTATTTAGGCCTTTAAATTCTCTTTCGAGTGTTCCATTAGGGTAGAAATTCTTGTAAACTTTAAGCTGGCCATCTACATA
>CAJQPO010000029.1 GCA_905480225.1 uncultured Flavobacteriales bacterium
TTTTTGATTGGCCTGAATAAATCGGATATTTCAATTCTTTTGACGTTGGATGGGCAAGGAATAAATAATGTGATCCGTTGTCCCCTACTCTGCACCAATACGCTGGCAGCATATCTCCAGATAGCAGCGGTTCGTGTTTCATCAATTGCTTAAATTCAGAACTAACGTTATTAAGGCGGTACAATTTATTTAGCACCTCTTTATAAAGCTTAGATTTTTGTTTGCCTGGTTCTAACGGTGTGTTTTTTAGGCAGACTGGCAATCCGACTTGTGCTAACTCTAACACACGATTTAGTGCACGTATATCCATGTAGTCAACATCAATGTATAATGAAGAAAAGGTGGCATCTCCTACTTTTAGCTTCCCATCTATAAAAACAGATTCATGCAAGAAATGTCGATTTATCCATAGTGGATGATAGCCTTCCAGCTCTTTTGGCGGAAAAACATACCGAAGCTCATATTCTCCCCATACCCAAACCCTTTGTCGCTCAGGTGGATAAGCACCTTTCATAACACCGTCTTCGTACGGTACGTATACCGCTACATCGCTGTAGGTTTTGCCTGTTTGCAGAATACTGGCTACAGTCTCCATATATAAATTAAAAGCTGGCAATTCAGGTTCTAAACTGCCATCAGGACCAAAATAGGTTGTTGCAAAGAAGTCGATACTGTCAACACCCTTTGGATTATAGGGCATTCCATGATAGATGTGGTGATTGACTCCTTGAGCAAACAGAGCGTCCGCCACCATTTTAAGGTCTGCGGTTTGTTCTTTTCTTAAATACGTGGCGGGGAAGCCATACATGCAAGTAAAAGTTTCGCTAGAAACCAGACTCTTCGAAGATAAACATGCTGAAGAGCTCACAATACGAGAATAATTAGGATTGTTCAGCATTGCTTCGCTTTCTGGAATATCGACTAAAGAGTAGGTCGTCATTACATCGGTTGGAGCTGCTAAACATTGAACCCTGGACCAAGCTCCTAGCTCTTCGCATTTTTTAACATAGGGCTTGTAAAACCCGTTCGTAACGTATTGGTCTAGGTGCAGCATGTAATCGTATCTTACATCGGGAAAAGAATCTAGTCCTTTTTCCATATACGGAATAATATCATAACCAAAAACTTCTGCAAAAGACGCTTCAAAGCCATCTGTCCAAATTTTATTGGTTGCATTTAATTTGATTTCCCAAGAGTCGGTGAAAAAAGCAGATTTAGATCCCTTCAATGCCTCTCTCAAGGCCTCTCCTACGGGCTGAGCAAATTGATTGAAAGCGTTACTATCTAGGTGATTAATTACCACTTGTGTATCGGGCCAACACCAAGCAAAAGTGAGCTCTTGCTTGAAACTCGAATCGCCATAGATTTTTGTGGCATGCTCTTCATCAATATTACTGCCAGCTACTGGCCAAGCACTGCCAAAAGTAAAATCACAAAACAGTCCAATTGAATCTGCATACCGTTTGGTGTAACTAACCATTTCAGACCATTCCTTGCTTAACCATTTTTGTGCACTGGTGTCTTTCGGATAATATCGACCGTAACTTCTGGCATACATAGCATCATATCTATACAAAGGATATACCCAGGCAATTTCCACCCCTCCAAAATTGTTTTTTTTTGCCCAGTCCAGCTGCGTTTTTACGTCAGGTTTTTTTATTTCCGTAGCGAACCACCACCATCGTGTCCCTGGCTTTGATGATGGATAAAAGGTGTTTTCTTTCTTTTTAGTTTCAGGTTTGTTTGGGGTGTCACAACCAATTAATACGACTGAAAAGAGAGCGATTAAACAATAAAAAAGAGACACGTATTTCATAGAATGAAAGTAAGGAATATTACATACTATTAAATGATGTTTCCTGTGGTATTTGTTTTTTAATTTGTTACCGTGTTAATGAATAACGGCAGAAGGCTATCTTTGCCGCATGAAAAGGAAGATAGTCTTGTTGCTGTGTATTGCTTTGAGCATACTATTTGGCTGGACTTTAGGGTATCTGCGACTTCCTTATGTGCATGAAAAATATTCCTTTTGGCTTGGTGCTATTTGTTTTTCAGCATTGTTTATGGCTATTGTCTCATTGCTCAAATTATGGAACAAGCAAGCTTTATTTTCTCGACCATCAAACAAAAAACAGGATTCGGAAACCGCTAGTGATTCAAAGACAACAGCGTTAAAGTTAATAGTACTTGTCATGGGAATTGGATTATGCGCTCTCGCGATGGGTCATGTACTTGTTAAAGGTCAGTTGAAAGATCAAGCTGTAGTTAATCAGCATCAAAAGAAGATTATTAAAGAACAAGGACAGGTGATTTCATTATTTAAGAATAGAAATTTCGGTGAAATGATCAATGCCGTTTTAATACTGGCTGAGAGGGAGTTAGAATTGGATTCTAATCGTAGGCTAAGTAATCAATTGATCAATCGTATGGCTGCATTGAGTCAAGCGCTCGAGCCATACACGTCCAGTGCAGGTGACAGCTTGAATGCTAAAGCACATAGCCCAGAAAGGGGGCAACTATTGTTGGCATTGTCAATTATGCAATTAGATTCTATTACGTTTATGAAAATAAAATCAGAGGTGCTTTTCACTTTTGCTGATTTGCGGGGAGCTGATCTGGAAGGTGCTGATTTAAGTGGAATTGATTTGAGTAATTCGGTATTAGAAAATGCTAATTTAATGAATGCGAACCTAAGTAAAGCTCAACTACAAAACACCAATTTGTATGCTGCAAATATGCGCAATGCGCAGCTAGAAGAAGCTGATTTTAGCCATTCGAATCTTAGCTGGGCAGTCTTGAACGATGCATATTTGAAATTCGCGGTTTTTAATGGTGCCTACCTGCGCAATACACAGTTAATGAAAGCTGATTTGCGAGAGGTCTTTTTTCAATATGCTGATTTAAGTGGCGCAATCCTGAATGAGTCTGACTTGTCGGGCTCAGACTTAATAGGTACCCGTTTTATAAAAACCAATTTTACAAAAGTTAATCTAGGAAATGCTCGACTTGTTCAGGCTGATTTTACGCAGGCTATTTTGTACGAAACTGCATTGAACAATGCAAAAGTTGAAAATAACTGGTTTACAAAGGTGAGTGAATGGAAAGTTTTGGGAGAAAAGAACCTATTTAATGCTTATGTTATAGACAGCACACAATCAGAAACTGGAACTTCTTTTTATGTTTCAAGAAAGAAATAACTTTCAGGAAGTTACTATAGGCATACCGGCTTTTACCAAGTTGATTTTTTCTACAAATCGAATGATTTCTTCGTCTTCTTTTTTAAATGGTTCAAATCCAATTTGAAAAGCCCAACTGTAATAATTCTGAACCTCATTGAGGTAGTTGACTAATAACTCAGCTGTCCAACAAGTACTGCTGTTTATGTTGTATCGTCTTTTGAGTTCCTTACCCAATTCTTGCCCCCATTCATTGTTAATCATGTCTACATAATTATCAACGGGATTATCATCGGGCGCATGGAGTTGTTCATTACTAAATTGACCGTTTGTTAATTCAGGCATGTTGTGCAATTCGTGCACATCAGCAACAAAATCTGCTAGATCTTCTGAAAAACAAGAAGTAATGATTGCTTGAGCCGTTATGTGATTGAACGTGTTAATGAAGCCTTTTTCACTGCTGTCTCTAGGGTGTAAATAAGCTAACCTAGAAGTATTGATTTTGCGCACAGATGCAGCTGCTAATCCATAAAATGCAACATCTCCTTCTCCAAATAAATAGGGCTTAACTCTCGCTAGTAAATATATTTTATTAATGTCCATCCTATTTGCAATTGCGAATGGCGAATTGTACAAAAGCGTAAGCTTATCTGTCATGTTCCCGTTTCTAGCATTAATGATGTCATTTTGACTGATGCCGGCTTTTAATTCACTGATCACTTCTACTCCATTACTACAATGTTTTAAACGAACCATTGATCGCGTGTCTTTACCATTTGAGTCTTCACTGAAACGATTGAAATAATTAATTTCGATGATTTCTTTAAGTTCTTCCAATGAGTTAATTCTAGATGCGAGCAGGGCCATTTGCATGCCTGGATTTTTATCTGTAATTGATTCAGAATGACAATTGCAATTTTGTGGATACTCATCTGAAGAATTGCAGCTTACCAAACTGATAAGAAGACACAATGATGTAAATAGCTGATTTCTCATTATCGAAAAAGATTGCTTTAAGAAGTACATTTTAAATCTAATAGAATTGTCCTTGCCTTCAAAATTTGAAATTAATTTTTTGTATTCAAGAAGGTCTATTGAAGCAATTTAATTTACAAGTAAATTCCTAAATTGCACAGAATAAATTAAACTTGGCATTAAGTATAATGAAGCTGTATTTTACGTTCATAATGGTCTTTTTTTTGCAGCAAATTGATTATGCCCAAGTGTATGATGTTACCCGTTTTGGTGCCATTCCGGATGGGGTAACGCTGAATACCAAAGCAATCCAGAGGGCGATTGACACGGCACATGTAAATGGTGGTGGTCAAGTGTTCATTCCAGCGGGAGAATTTTTAACGGGTAGTATCATTTTAAAAACAGGTGTCGAGCTTTATTTAAGTAAAAAGAGCAAATTGCTAGGAAGCACAAATCCAACGGATTACATAAAGTTAAATCGGTGGAAAGCCCTAATTATGGCGGATGCCTCAACGAATATATCTGTTACTGGAAAAGGAGTGATTGACGGTCAAGGTTTGGCGTTGGCGCTACACATAGATAGTCTTTTTTATATAGGGGAAATTGATAGTTCTGATTATGTATTTCCAGAGATGAGGCCAATGGTAACCCTCAGGCCTCAAATAATTGAATTCGTAAGATGCAGTAATATCAATGTCAAGGGCGTCGCGATGAGAAATTGTGCAAGCTGGGTGCAGTCTTATGATCTTTGTAGCAATTTATTTATTGATGACATATCTGTGGATAGTGATACATATTGGAACAACGATGGAATCGATATTTTAGATTGTAAAAATGTACGCATTACCAACTCTACGATTAATAGTTCAGATGATGGTATTTGTTTAAAGTCGTACAATCTTGCACGAGACACTTCAACTTATTGCGATCGTATTTATATTGCCAACTGTGAAATTCGTTCGAGTGCTAGTGCCATTAAGTTCGGTACAGCATCTAGGGGGGGATTTAAAAATGTTCTTATCGAGAAGGTTAAGGTGTTCGATACATTTCGATCTGCGGTTGCTTTAGAGTGTGATGGTGGTGGGATTCTCGAAAACATACTTATTGATGGCGTGAAAGCCAAAAATACGGGAAATGCAATCTTTATAAGACTGGGGAAAAGATTGAATGATCGTCCACCTGGAATAATAAGGAATGTTACCATCAAAAACATGGATGTTGTGGTACCTTTTGGTCGTCCAGATGATGATTACAAAATAAGAGGCCCTGAACTACCCTTTTTTCATAATACATTTCCATCCTCTATTACCGGAATTCCTGGCCATATGGTAAATGACATCACTTTAGAAGACATCAAGATTAGTTATCCAGGTAGAGGGAACAAAGGGTTGGCTTATGCTCCTATATCCAGGCTCAATGAAATTCCAGAACAAATCACAGCATATCCTGAGTTTTCAATGTTTGGCGAATTACCTGCGTGGGGATTTTATGTCAGACATGTTAATGGGCTTAAAATGAAAGGAATAAAGCTGAAAATTAGAAAGTCGGATTATAGAAAAGCTTTTGTGTTTGATGATGTTGAAAATGTATATCTGGAAACCATAAAAATAGGTAATCAAAATAGGGATAATTCCATTCTTTGGAACAACGAACGCAACGTAAAAATCACCTATTAATACTATTCCTGAACGTATTCTTGCTCAAATCGTAACATCCTGATAATGAAACAATAAAGCTGTTTTATTAACGGTTAAATATTAAAAAGTAAACTTACAAAGTAATTTAGTAAATTACATCTGTTTTAGTTACACCACCTTATGCCTACGATTACTAAAACTACTTTTGCCATGAATTACATTTATCTACGCGTATCGAATCGACTAGTGTTGCTTCTTTTAGTATTTCTACAAAGTACGATATACGCACAGAATGTGGGGATTAATACAACTGGAACTGCTCCTGATCCTTCAGCAATGTTGGATATTGACGAAAATAGTAAGGGACTGTTGATTCCGCGAGTGGCTTTGTCAGCAATAAATTCAACATCGCCAATAGTAGCGCCGGCTACTAGTCTACTTGTTTTTAATACAGCCACTGCTGGAAGTGCACCAATCGATGTATCACCGGGCTATTATTATTGGAATGGAAGCTCTTGGAGTCGATTTAATTTGGCTGGTGATTCCTGGGATTTACTAGGCAATGATGGTACTTCTTCTATAACTAATTTCATAGGCACTTCGGACGCTGTTGATTTAGTGTTTAGGACTAACAATGTTGAGCAAGTAAGAATTTTGAGTGCTGGAAATGTTGGTGTTGGAACACCAAGTCCAGATTCAAAACTCCATGTAAATGCGCCTTCTGGTGAGGATGTTTTTCGTCTGCAGTCAAATGGAAGCACAAAATTAATCATGGAAAGTGATGGTCAAATAGCGATAGGTGCCTCGTTTTCACCGGATGACCAAGTAGATATAAGAGGAAATGTTCAAATTGACCAAGGGTACCTAAGAGTTGGTGCTCCAGCAGCTTCTGCGATTACAAAACGTGGCTCTAAAGTATTTCTTGATGGCAGTGATGTTACCACATTGACAACGGTTGACAACTATACTTTTACTTGGAACATGGGAACGTTGGATTTGCCAGCGGGCGCGACCTCATTTACAGTAAAGGCCATTTCATTCAATTGCACAGGTTATGATGACGATTATGATGAAGATAGTCATGTCTATATTAAAATTGGTGGAAATACCGCCGGTTGGGCCACTAATTCTGGTTTGTCGTTCAGTGGTGGATCTTTCGATTGGAACTTTGCCGTGGAGGATTTAAGTTGGAATTTTACCGGTAATCAAACTGTTGAGTTTCAGATTTACGATGAGTGGGGATGGATTGAGGATCATTTTGAAGTGACTAATATTGAGGCGACTGTTTATTACGAATATACCTCGGCATTACAAGAAGGAGAAATTTCTGCAGAGGGTAGAATTTATGCCAATTCTATGTATGAAGTAGGAGATTTAGCAGAGCATTTTACTTTAAATACGGAAGCATATGAACCAGGAATGATTGTTTCTTATCAATCAGGTAGTGATAATATATACCAATTGACCAGCCATAGTTATGATCCATTGATGGTTGGTGTTGTTTCCGAAAATCCTTCGGTTGTGTTGAATAGCTCAAAATCTGGACCACCCGTTGCATTAGTGGGTCGCACTATAGTGAAAATGGCGAAGGGTCAACCCTTAATAAAAGGCGGTGATTTTCTTACTACTTCGAATGATCCTGGAAGAGCCCAATTGGCGAATAAGCCTGGCGCTGTGATTGGATTTGCTGTTGAAAATCAAGTCGAAGGTCAGGATTGGGTAGAAATATTAGTTCAGCCAGGCAAATTTCATTACCCAACTCGCACGGGTCCAAATCGACAAGTAATGATTAATGGCAAAGTTCGAACGCATCAAAAGCCTGGTTCTAATAGCAAATAGGTAATTGATTTATCTCGATTTTTGAATAAAGTTGAATTATTTTTTGTCCATTATTTTTCCTGAGGGCACAATGAAATCAACAGAAGGTTTTAAGGATAAATTGAATGAGTCAACTGATTCTAAGTAAATAAATTCTGCATAAACATGCTCTTTCTTTATCGTTAAATTAACGTAACCGTGATCGGTTAAATTACAATGTCGAATATGAGGATTTAGTTGCAGGTAGCCATCTTGTGCTCTCAATACAGTCGCGCTATCTGTATGTTCGTCATAATTAGAAGAATTAATACTCGGCACAATAAATTCTGAGGCAATTGTCTTCGTTCCAAGTGGTGTTTCTAAAGCAAAAGAACTGTGATAATCTCCCGTCATAAAAATTAAGTTGTCAATTTTATTATCGGCAATAAAATTCAATAGCTTGTTTCGTTCTGAAGGATAACCATCCCAGCCATCCATATACGGATGATGACCTTCTTCGGTAGGCACAAGCATAGGACCTAACGGAACTTGATTACCAATAATTTTCCATTTATGATTTTCTTTCAAAACTGATGTAAGCCAATTGTATTGTGGTTGGCCTAAGATCGACCTGGATTGATCTTGGTATTCTACATTTTCGTGGTCATAAATTTGAGCTGTTCTGCCCGATATTCTAGTATCTAGAATGACCAAATTAATTAGGTTTCCAATAGAAAAAGAACGATATAATTTTTCTTTGGGTGCTCTTACTGGCATCCATTCGTAATAGGCTTGAATACCCGCATTTTTTCGAGATGACCACTCCCCTTCTGTAGAGTCTTGGTGATTTTCTGCACCATCCATATATGAATTGTTGGCAATCTCATGGTCGTCCCAAGTTGTAATAAATGGTTTGTTTTGATGCGCTCGAATTAAATTTTTATCTAGCCTGTATAGTGCATATCGAGTTCTGTAATCTTGAAGTGAAATAAGTTCTTGAAGGGGCACATTTGTTCTTCCTAATGATGTATCTCCGTATGTTCCAGTACCGTATTCATAGATGTAATCACCTAAATGCACAATCAGGTCTATGTCTTCGTCATTTGCCATTGCACCATAGGCATTAAAATGACCCCATTCATAATTACTGCAAGATGCGAACGCTATTTTCATCTTATCTGAAACTAATGGGAGTGTTTGCAATTTACCGGTAATGGACGTTGCTTCTTTGTGCTGAAAACGATAAAAATATTCAGTTCCAGGTTTCAGGTTTTCAACATCTATCTTCAGCGTATAGTCATCATTAATAGTCGTGCTTTGTTCTCCAGTCTGTTCAATGGTTTTGAAGTTGGGATTTAATGAAATTTCCCACCGTATAGGGATGGTTTTACTCGGTGTTGTTAAAGTTATTCGTGTCCAGATGATCGCAGCGTTTTGTGTGGGGTCACCAGAGGCTACACCGTGATAAAATGGAGCGAGTGTCTCATCTAATTTTGACTTTAACATAGGATCAATGCAAAGCGAATCTTGCATCAAAGGTTCGTCAGCATCCGTTCCTGATAATTTTTTATTGTCGACTGAACTACAAGAAGCAATAATGAATAAACTGATTGTGCCGATAAGGAAAGTACGCATGAAGGATGATTTAAACAATTGATAATATAGGAATAAAAAGAACTCTTTTATCGAATTGTGCTTTTGCGCAGGGTTGCGCGATCCAACTAAACAACCTTATAATTCATTGATATAATTCCCATAAAGATCCTGAAAACTGTATCCTTCTGTAATGCGTTCTTTACTTAATTTCTTGTATTCAACCAAAGCCCATAAAATAAGTTCTTTCGTGAAGTTTACTGCTTGTTTGGGCGTATCTGGTTGAAATTTCTGGATTAATAAATCTAAGGGCTTAATTCGTGCTAAATTGTTCTGATAGGCTTTGTCTTCGCTGTCATCCAACAATTCAAACCTGCCTTCTTCAAAAAACCAAGCCAAGACACCATCGTAAACTCCTTCAACTTCTTCTTTCTCTAATTTCTCTATTTTTGGAAATAGGGTTGTAAATAAAGTTTTAGCGGCTTGACTAATTAAGTGATGTGCTACAAAATCGGCGCCTTCTTGTTCCCCCTCATAAACTAACTCAACTTTTCCTGTTATAGCAGGAATTACGCCCATGAAATCACTGAAACGAAGTGTTGTATGCCCGCTATTTTGAAGTATTGCTCGTCGTTCAGCTGTACTAATAAGGTTTTCATAAGCTGTAATACTCATTCTGGCACTAATGCCACTTTTTTGGTCAATGTATTCACTTTTTCTAGCTTCAAATCCAATCTGCTCAAGCAAGTCTTTCGCTAATTCTGGAACAGCAATGTCACTAGAACGCAATTCTTTTTCCGCAGCTTCTTGGCTGGTAATTGTTTTGGCGACGGTCAGATTTTCTGGATAATGAGTCAAAATTTGGGACCCAATTCGGTCTTTTAACGGCGTAACGATACTTCCTCGGTTGGTATAGTCTTCGGGATTGGCTGTAAATACAAATTGCATATCTAGCGGCATTCTAAGTTTAAATCCTCTAATCTGCACATCGCCTTCTTCTAGAATGTTGAAAAGGGAGACTTGTATTCTGGCTTGTAAGTCTGGTAATTCATTAATTACAAAGATACACCTGTTCGCTCTTGGGATCATGCCAAAATGAATGACTCTATCGTCGGCATAACTCAATTTCAGATTTACTGCTTTTATGGGGTCTATGTCACCAATAAGATCAGCAACAGTAACGTCAGGTGTTGCTAGCTTCTCAAAGAAACGATCTATTCTATGTACCCATGAGATGGGCGTTTTTTCGCCCATTTCATCTATTCGATTTTTTGCAAATCTACTTATAGGTGACATCGGATCATCATTAATCTCTGAACCTTCAATGATTGGCATCCATTCGTCCAATAGATGAGTAAGCTGTCTTGCTAACCTGGTTTTGGCTTGGCCGCGCAATCCAAGTAAGTTAATATTGTGCTTGGATAATATGGCTCTTTCTAGTTCTGGTATGACCGTCTGTTCATAACCATGAATTCCTGAAAAAGTAGCATTTCTTGCCTGAAGCGCCTTAATTAAATTTTCTCGGAGCTCATCTTTTATACTTCTAGAACTATATCCAGCTTTTTTAAGCTCTCCTAAGGTTTTGATATTGTGTTGCATTTATCTAATTCTTTTTTTTTCTATTCATTTCATAGTCCTGAAAAATCATTTCACCTAAACCTTTGAGTCCAGTAAAGAATGCTTTTCCTTTATTGTGCGCAGTGAACTCATCTACAAAGGATTGCAGGTAGTTATCTCTTGCTATCATGAAGGTAGTAATTGGAATGTGTAATTTTCGAGCTTGTGCAGCCATTACGTAACATTTATTTACAATAAACTGGTCTAATCCATTGCTGTTTTTGTAATAGGTTCCATCTGGCATTCTGACACAGCTTGGTTTCCCATCTGTTATCATGAAAATTTGTTTGTTCGTATTTCTTTTACGGCGCAATAAGTCCATTGCCAATTGAAGGCCAGCAACGGTGTTGGTATGATATGGCCCAACATTTAGATAAGGAAGTTCTTTTACACTAATTGGCCAAGCGTCATTTCCAAAAACCAGAATATCTAATGAATCCTTGCGGTACCTGGTGGTAATTAATTCAGCTAATGCCATGGCTACTTTTTTTGCTGGAGTAATTCGATCCTCCCCATACAAAATCATACTATGGCTAATGTCGATCATTAAGACTGTGCTCATTTGTGATTTGTGGTGAACATCTTCAACAACCAAGTCTTTTTCTGTTAGACTAAAATCAGAAACACCATTATTTACCTGTGCATTTCTAATGCTCTCCGTCATAGAAATAGAATCTAAACCATCTCCGTATTGATATGGCCTGTAATCTCCGGTATGTTCATCTCCATTACCGCTGGATTTCGTTTTATGATTTCCAGTTCCTTTCTTTTTTATGTTTCCAAATATTTGTTCTAAAGCGCCTTTTCGAATGGCTTGTTCTGTTTTCGCTGTAATGGTCTTATTGCCAGTTCCGTCGGCCTTTAGTTCCTCTCTGATGTATCCTTTGGCCTTTAAGTCTTCTACAAAATCTTCTAAATTATAATTTAAGGTAGTGAGTCCATATTCTTTATCTAACGTGTCTAGCCAATCCAGTGCTTCCTCTAAGTCACCAGACGTATGTGTAATTAATTCTTTGAATACATCAAAGAGTCGATCAAACGGCGTCTGATCCGGAGCTTCGTACTTTTCGAAGGCAAAACCTATTTTTCCACGATTTGAACTCATGAATTGAATTTAGCGTTTTAATTAATCTTCTAACAATTGAAAAGGCAATTTAGTTTTTGGAATCAAAGTAAATGACACGAGCATTACTTAGATCGGATAAATTAATATGAAAACAAACCAATTCACCCTACCTTTGACCAATATAAGAGACACGGATTGGAAAATTTTAAGCAATTAGGTATAAGCCCAAATTTCATAAAAGGTTTGGCTGAATTAAATATTGTAGAGCCTACAGAAATTCAGAGAGAAGTTATACCGCTTCTATTAAATGATAGCATTGATTTAGTTGGACAGGCACATACAGGAACGGGAAAAACGGCTGCGTATGGTTTACCTTTGTTGCATCGAATCAATCCTAAGTTAGCATCTGTTCAGGCTTTGGTGTTGTGTCCTACCAGGGAACTTAGTCAGCAAGTAAAGAAACAGCTTTTTAAATTCACAAAATACACAGATAAGATTTTCTGTGAAGCTGTTTTTGGGGGGGCACAAATAGAGTTGCAAATAAGAGCGCTAAGTCGCCCAACGCATGTTCTTGTTGCAACTCCAGGCAGATTAATCGATTTAGTAAAGAGAAAAGCAATTGATCTTAGCCATGTCAGAATGATTGTTTTGGACGAAGCAGACGAAATGCTGAGTATGGGTTTTAAAAATGAATTAGATGAAATTCTAAGCTTCTTAGCTTCGGCTGAGTCAAAATGGCTGTTCTCTGCAACAATCCCTTTAGAAATTAAACGTATCGTTGATGAGCACCTGTCATCCAATGCGCATAGGATAGAGATTAGCGGAAGAAACGTAGTAAACAAGAATATTAGCCATCAATTTGTTATTGCGGATGAGATAGACAAGCTTGCCGTTGTGCTTCAATTTTTGAAATCTCGACCAAAAGAACGCGGTGTTGTTTTTTGTAAAACTAAATTGGCCACCCAAAAACTCGCGAAGCAACTGATTGCGAAAAACATTTCTGCAGATGGTATTCATGGTGATTTAAAACAGAAAGAACGTGATAAGGTAATGAGAGGATTTAAAAATGGACAGTTAAGGCTATTGGTTGCCACAGATTTAGCTGCAAGAGGAATAGATATTGATTCCTTGGCTTTTGTACTTCATTATCAGCTACCAGACAAAGAGGAGTATTATACGCATAGAAGTGGACGAACAGCAAGAGCGGGTAAAGATGGATTGTCTTTAGCTATTGTGTCCACGCGTGAAATGAAACAATTGAGGTATTTTGAAAAAAAATTGGGTATTGCATTTTCTCAGATTCGTTAATGAGGTAGTTCAGTTTCATTTTCGAGAAGTTCTTCTTTAAAAAAGACTTGATAAAGTTCTTAGCTGTGGATGGGCCTTGTCTATTAGCGCTTCATTCATTTTCAAAATCCACAAAAAAAGATAGGGTCTCGCTGCATTAAAATAGGACGACGGATTAAAAAAAATTTGAACGAGAATTGAAAATCCGCTCTTAGCATGGAAGTGAAAACAACAGGTGCAGATGATTTACTTTAACAATAAACTTCGATTCGATCTTAAATCTTTTTTACCTTGATGGCGTTAAGTCCTTTTAATCCTTTTTCAAGTTCATAAGTGACGTTGTCATTTTCTTTTATCTCATCCAACAAGCCGCTAACATGCACAAAGTATTTGTCTCCGGATTTGGTGTCTCTAATAAATCCGTATCCCTTAGAGTCGTCGAAAAAAGCTACTTTTCCTGTCATGGGTTCGTCTTCTATTTCTTCTCTTTTCGGAACTCCTAGTTCAATGCTTTCAGCGTCAATGTCGACTTTTTTCGTTCGATCGGGAGGAGTATCGGTAATGTGTCCATTCTCATCAACATAAGCTAGCATGTTCTCCAGTCCACCACCTTTAGAGTTGGCTTTTCTTTCCTCCTTTTTTAATTGTTTTTCTTGCCGCTTTTTTAAACGTTTCTTCTCTTTTTCTTTTTTGTTAAACGTTTCTTGAGATCTAGCCATTCATGTTCATTTTAAATTCATAATACCACTACGGTGTGGTTGTCGTATCTCTTAAATACTTACGTGCAATAACCGTTCAATCAAAATCAGAGGTTGTCGTCTAATGCACTGTAATTAATTGGAAAAATACTAAATGTAAAGATACAATTTTATATTGTATTTGGTTATTGATTAAGTGGAATCGTCCTTAAAACTTGTGGGCGCGTGTCTGAGGGAATTTAGAATCCAAACCTGATCAGTTGACTTGAGTTATGCGCATTGTTTCTGCAATTGACAATTATCAATGACGAGTTAAATTCTTTTAAATCAATTGGAATCAATTGATTAGAGCTGGAAATTGTAGAAATCAGCTTTCCGTCCACAGTAAATAAATTAATAAAAAGTAGGCGCTCAGTTTCATTCTCAATAAAGATTTGGTCTATACTTGGATTCGGATAAATTCGAAATGGCCGAGTTGTAAAATGAGCATTAAGTTCGGAAGTTGAATTAACTTCAATAGGTAGTGTTAGGGTGTCAAACGCTTTGATCTGATTTGATCCTGTAATTTCCAATGTGTCATATCCAGGATTGAGCCATTGAATCGTTACGCTATTTGTTGTCTGATTTATAATTGTGCCAAGGTTAAGTGAGACACATAAACCGGACAATGAATCATCTGATGTAACGGTATAGGTACCTGTACTATTTAAAAAAGGTGCAAGGTCGCCATTGATGCTAGTCAATTTCGGTTTCAAGACTTCGTCATACATGAAGGACGCAGACTCTGAGAGTATGGTATCTAAATAGGCCGGATTTAAAAGCTCTGGTTCATGTCCAGCCCCTTCAAAAGGAATCAATGAGCTCATCATTCCCATATTATCCATGCGCAACTTTAGTGGTTTGCTTCCATGGAGTAATGGGAATGCTGGAAAACTGAATGGGTGGTCAGAATTATAGCTTACCGCGTCGTCTTCAACACCATGAAAAAGAATTACAGGTAAGAAATCATCACTTCTGTCACCGACAAAATTGGTGTCAAGCATGCCGCCCCAGCAAGCAAGGTATCCGTGAGCCAACACTTCATTGTTGCCGTGATTTGTGTTTCCAGATGAATACGGTCCTCCCAAGTCATTAGCGTCTAATCCAAATCCAAAACCTGAGGCAGATGCTGGAATCTGATCAATATCCATAAATGCATTATGCAATGAAGAAATGGCTCCTGCGCTATTGCCGCTTATGATGATGTGATTGGTGTCAATGCCGTAAGTATGTTGTTCGTCAACCAGAAATCGCAATGCAGCTTGCAAGTCTTGAATAGCTCTATAAACGGCTCGCTCGGCACTTTCTGTGAATAGTGTGTTAAACCCAAGTCTATAGTTGATAGATGCGCAAATGTAGCCACGTTGTGCCCAGTAAGTGCAAAAGTCAGGAGCTGGCGGATTTAACTTATCTCCGATAAGATATCCACCTCCAAACTGAAACAACATTAAGGGGCGTGAAATTAACGTATCACCAAGAGGTTTGTAGAGGTCTAATTGATAGGTAATGTCTATCAGTGAGCCGTAAGGTCTTGCATTCTGGTAATCAATATTGTATAGGGCTTCTGTTGCAAATAATGAGTCTATGTATCTGGTGTGAGTACAAGTTTGACCGAAACAAGAGGATAGAATCAGTGTGAATAAGCCTATGGTATGTATGGTCTTCAAATGAATTTTAGGTTTAAGTTAAGGTTTATTACCTAAGTTATTTCGTATTTTTCAATATTCAATTATTTTGAGTTGTTCGGTATTGGGATAATGCTATTTTTTCGGTTCGTGTGCTTGTTTGGGATTCGTTAATGTCTTTTTCCGTTTACAATAAAATGTCCCATTGTGGGAATTTAATTCCATAAATGAGCAAATAAAGTAAATCATATAATTGCCTGATGTTATTTAAAATACTGCTTATCAGTACTTTATGAGAATGGCACAGCTGTGGTACTGTATGTGATTGTTCACTTCTGCTAAGTAAACAATTATGCCGATCAAAACCATAAAGCTGCATATAATTTATCTACTAAGTACCTTATTGTTGTCTTCGGGTGCTTTTGCTAGTCACGTTTCAGGTGGCGATGTATCCTATACGTGTTTAGGTTCCAATAGCTATTTAGTGACATTAAACCTGTACAGAGATTGTAGTGGGATAACGTTAGGCAGTACACAGACTATTTCGGTTACCAACGATTGCGGTTATACCACACAGAGTTTAACTGCCAACCTTGTTAATGACCCAGCAACGGGAGAGGACTTTACAAATGTATCTCAACTTTGTCAAGCAGACAGTTTAAATAATACGTGCTACGGTGGCGGTTTACCCGGTATGCAGAAGTATACCTATCAAGTTGTAATTACCTTAACGCAGCAGTGTGATAGCTATTATTTTAGCTGGGGTGTTTGTTGTAGAAACTCAAGTAACAATCTTGTTGGTCAGGTAAGTCCTTATTTTGAAGCTGCATTGAATAATGCTAATGCTATTTGCAACAATTCACCAGTTTTTACGGGACATCCAATTCCATATGTTTGTGTTAATCAACCAGTCACTTATAATTACGGTGTTGTTGAACCTGATGGAAATACGTTAGTTTATTCCTTAATTGATGCTCGTTCGAGCGCGGGATCAGTAACGCCATACGCTACAGGATTTAGTGGCTCATCACCGATTGATGGAATTACCGTTAATTCGACAACTGGTGAAATTAATTTTACCCCGACTAATATTGGTTATTACGTAGTTGTTTTAAGCGTCACGGAATACGATTCTGGTGGAGATTTTATAGGCTCTTCATTTCGAGATATGCAATTTGTTGTTCAAAATTGTTCTAATAATGTGGGTGATTATTCTGGCTTGCAAATCGCCAGTATCTCGGGCAATGCATCCTTAGATGCTGACAACAATATTAATGTCTGTGAAGGAGCATCTTTTTGCTTTGATTTAACTTTTGATGACCTAGATGCTATTGACGTTATTTCCTTGAGTTCTAATGTAGAAGCTGTTCTGCCTGGAGCAACTTTTAATTGGGTAAGTGCAGGTAGCTCTGCAACTGCAACCATTTGTTGGACAGGTGTAGCGGGTAGCCCGGCGATTAGCAGTTTTACAATTGAGGTTAATGACAATGCGTGTCCAATCACTGGAATTAGCTATTATACGAAGCAAGTAAATTTCATGGAGCATACTTCTGCCGGTTCCGATCAATTTCTTTGTGATGGGGATGATTTAAGTTTATTGGCCACAGGCGGGACAGGTTTCACTTGGAGTCTTATTTCAGGAGATCCGTTGGTTGTTGGCAGTAATATATCTTGTGTCAATTGTGCGAATACGGTTGTTTCTCCCGTAACATCGAGCGTCTATCAAGTTGTAAGTTCTAGCTCTTATGCTGGTTGCAATACCATAGATACTATTAATGTGGACATTGTTCCTACGTTTAGTCATACATTATCGCCTAAACGAGATACGGTATGTTTGAATGAATATTTGAGTTATGACGCAAACGTATCTACTGCAGGAAGTTACACGTATAGCTGGTCTCCAGGTACATTTCTTGATAATACTTCATCAGCTGATCCCAATGTGCATGCGACGGTTGCTGGCGTTTACAACCATGTTTTATCCATAGAAAGCAGCGCCGGATGTGTTAAAACAGATACCGTAGCCTTAGTTGTTTCAACTGACATAGCACCAGATGTGTCCGTTGCACTTTCTCAGGACACCATACATCCTGGAGATACGGTAGCCTCCGTAACTTCTATTGGGACAGGTCTGCCTGCAACCTCTGGGTTGAGTAGTACAAATAGTTGCTCAGGTACGACAAATTCAGTAGAAAGTGGTGTTTCTGTTGGAACTAATTCTCAAACGTCGTACCCCGCGCCATATGGAAACTGGTACAAAAATGCCAAACATCAATTTCTCTATACTGCAGACGACATGGCTGCTATGGGCTTTTCTGGAGGTAAAATAACAGAAATTGGTTGGGAAATAACACAAGTAAACGGAACAACGACTTATCACGATTACACAATCAGAATGGGCGTCACAAATTCTACGGCGCTTACTGGGTGGGAAACAGGATTGTCAACCGTTTTTGCTCCTCAGGCGGTCACTATTGCAACGGGATGGAATATGCATACACTTACGACTGCTTACGAATGGGATGGCACTTCTAATATCGTGATAGAAATTTGCTTTAATAACTTAGCTGCTGGATATACATACAACTCGCTAGCATCTTTAGAAACGACCAGTTTTGTTTCATCGCTGTATTATAGAAGTGATGGTGTAATCGCTTGTAATGCCACGTCGTTTTCAACAAGTAGCAATAGACCTTTGACTCGATTTCAGACTTGCGATGTTAGCGTAGATTTAAGTGACTATATTTTCTCTTGGACACCAGCAGGTGCACTTTCGGATCCAACCGTTATAGAACCACTAATGCATGCTACATCAACAACTACGTATAATTTAGAGACTACCAATATGGTAACAGGTTGTAAAAGTAATGATGAAACTACCTTGATTGTAATAACTAATCCGTTTCCAATTGAGTTACTTTATTTTGAAGCAGTCCCAGATCATCGTTTTAATAAGGTTGATTTAAACTGGATAACCATGTCTGAAACAAATAACAATTTCTTTGAAATTCAACGATCAGAAAACGGTGTGAACTGGTATGCTATTTCACAAATTTCAGGTGCTGGTACAAGCGTAGAAGAAAAGATTTATAGAAGCACCGATAATCAACCTTTGAATGGGGTGTCTTATTATCGATTAAAACAAGTTGACTTTGATGGTGTTTATACGTATTCGCCAATTAAAGCCGTACAGTTCAATAATCAAGTATTGTTCTCCCCAAACCCCACAACAGGCATGGTGAGACTTAATGTAGAAGCAAATTTGACAACAGATGTAGAATTGCTTGACGCCAATGGAAGGTTGGTTTATAAAGAATCCTTCAGAGGTTCGTCGAGTATCAATTTTAGCCATTTACCCAAAGGGATGTATGTCTTAAAAACATTCGCTTCCGAGAAAGTAACTTTTGACAAATTGATTTTAAAATAAGAAATTACGTTCACCCTCCCCTTCTTTTTTTGAAAATCCCAATGAATTGATTCAATATTCGTGGCGATTTGATGAAACATCTATTACATTTGATTGACGATAATAATTATTGATCTATGTTAGAATTGTTTACGCTTGATAATGCCCTTGCGTTGTTCATGTTGATATTACTTCAAGCTGTGCTTGGGTTTGATAACTTACTGTATATTTCGCTCGAGTCAAAAAGGGCCCCAAGTGATCGACAGCAATTTGTAAGGTCGATGGGCATTGGAATTGCTATTTTTCTTCGAGTAGGATTGCTTCTTGCATTTAAATCTTTAGAAGACTTTTTTGACTTGTCTATATTGGATATTGAATCAGATTGGTTTGAAATGCAGCTGAACCTCCATGGCCTTATTTTCCTTGCAGGCGGTATTTTTATTATTTATACGGCGATAAAAGAAATTTGGCACATGATGCTGCTGCATAAAAGTGATGACTCACATCAAAAAAAGACGAAAGTAAGCACATTAATTATTTGGATTGTTGTCATGAATGTAGTTTTTTCTATTGACTCTATTCTGAGTGCTATGGCGTTGTGTGACAATTATACCATAATGTCTATTGCTATTGTGTTAGGTGGTATTTTAATGATTTGGTTGTCGGGTACAGTTGCTCGCTTTTTGGAAAAAAACAAATTATATGAGGTTTTGGGATTATTCATTCTTCTAATTGTTGGCATTATGTTAATCACAGATGGCGGTGAAAAATCTAACATTGTTATTGGTGGTAATGATATAGAAGCCATGTCAAAAACAACTTTTTACTTTGTAATTGTAATTCTAGTCTTAGTTGACATCGTTCAAGGCCGTTATCAAAAGAACTTATTGCAAAAACAAAAGAAAATGGCTGCTCTAGCAGAGGCGGAGCTGAAAGACATCAAAGAAGAAAGTCATCCAGTTTAATGGTTGAATTTTAGTCAAAAAATTGATAATATACACACTTTAGATAAGCTCCTTCCGGAAATCCTATTGGGTGGTCGAAATCATGTTCTGTTTGCTCCATAATTTCGAAAGTTCTTTCTGTTTTAAGTAGACATTGGTGGGTTAATTGAAAAAAATCCGCGGCCTTAATTCTAGAAGAGCAAGAGGCCAAAACAAGGCATCCGTTTCTAGCCGTCAGTCTTTGTCCTAAGGTGGCTAATTGCTGGTATTGACTGATTGCCTTTTTCACTTCTAATTTGCTCTTAGCAAATGATGGGGGGTCAATGACCACCAAGCTGTACTTCTTATTGTCGTTTATAAGGTCTTGTAAGGCTTCGAAAGCATCTGAAACTATGATTTGGTGCCTTTCGTTATCTATAGCGCTATTAATTTGTGCATTTCTCTTCGCAAATTCAAGGGCTTGACGACTGATATCAATACTGGTTACGCTTTTGGCACCACCCATTAAGGCATGAATACTAAATCCACCTGCATAACTAAATACATCAAGAACATGTTTATCTTTTGCCAACAGACCCACTTTTTTCCTGTTGTGACGGTGATCTAAAAAATAACCGGTTTTATGGCCCTTAATTACGTCAGCCTCAAAATTCAAATAATGCTCTTTGAATGAAACGACATTAGAATCAAGTACACCAAAAACTACTTGACCGTTCTTTAATCCTACCTTTTCGAATCCTTTTTGGGTGATTCTACTTGTTCTAAGGACGATTGCGTTGGAAGAAGTGATTTCAGCTAAAATTGTGATAATCTCTTTGATATAGGGTAGCCAGATTAGACTGTATAATTTTAAAACCAGGACACTTGCATAAACATCTGCGATTAATCCTGGCAACCCGTCATTTTCTCCAAAAATCAATCGATAACTATTAGTGCCTGCCGGTATTTTAGTTTGCCTGAGGGCATATGCGGCGTTAATTTTAGCTCTGAAAAATGAGGGGTTTATATCTTTAGGTTCGTAAAATTGTAATAATTTGACTTTAATTGGCGAGTCTGGATCGAATAAGCCGCAAGCCAAGAACTTATTCGATTTAGTATCAAAAACAACCGCGACATCACCCGGTTTTCCAGAGGAGCTTTGTTTAATGATACTATCCGCAAAAATCCAGGGATGAGATTGCTTAACCATTCGTTCTGCCGATGGTTTCAATTTAATCGCTAAACGATTAACTTTTGAATTTTGAATTGCATTCATATCTGGAATATTAGATTTAAAACACTTAAATAAAGAAAAGTACTATATATTTATATCAATGTTCAGACTGCTCATATTTTCTTGTTTATTTTGTTTTAGTCAATTCGCTAACAGCCAAGCTACTTTAATACATTATTTGCGGAACTGGGAGGCAACTGCAGATTCAATAATTCAATCTCATTTTGATAGCTGCTTTTATGTAAAGAACATCTCAATGGATATTAAAGATGCACAAATTGTTCACAGTGAAGGACGATTCAAACGTTGGAATGATCTTGTTGACAGTAATAAAATATCTTCTTATCGATATTATTACATCATTAAATACGGAAATAACAAAAATTTAAGTACACAAGTAACCATAGAATTGAATACAAAAGGAGAACCCATTCATCCTCGATTTAATCAACCTGTAAAACTATACAAAGATCGAGATTGCAATTTGGTTTCGTATAGCACCATCATTAACGCTGCTAAAGAAGATAAATTAAAAGGTAAGCCTGCTGACTGGACCGTTTTCTTTTATTTTAATAGCCCCTGGAATGATTATGCGAGAAAAGCTGGATTCGAATTACACATCTTTAGGTTTCACGGTGGCAAGACCGGTAAAAAACGTTATCAAGGACATATTTATAACCTGACAACTGGTGAATTAATTGCAAAAACTGGTGGTCGATATACGTTCCCACTGGATTATTAGGGCTGTTTAGTGCAGTTTGAAATCAATAACGGTTTCCTTGCTTTCCAAGTCGATATCCTCTTTCTAACAATTCTTCCTGTGATATTCGATCCCACATGAGTTTGTTGGTGTGGTTGAAATGTATGAATACAACTCTGTTTTTTATTGAATCTGCTTCATTTTCTAGTAATTCCATGGTTTCTGAAATTAATGGATGTGGAATTGTGTTAATGTTTCTAAAAGGAAGCTCCGTAATTGACAAAAAAGTTCCATCTATGAATGCCACATCGACATCGTTTAATTCGTTAGCTAACCCCCTATTCCATTTAGACCATTTGTCGATATCAGGAACGAATAAGTAATTGAGCCCTGAAGTAATTATTTTGTATCCGGAAGTTTCTGAAAATTCATCACGATGAGGCACTTGGATCGGAATCACTTTTATGCTTGCGGATAAAACAGCTGCACTGTCAAATTTTTCTTCAATGAGGGATATGTTTTTCAACTGCACCAATTGGCTCCAAGGCCCATTTGAACTTAAATAGTCGGCCATTATGGGTAAAACATGCACATGAACCCCCTTGGCTCCGAGCGCTTCTCGTCCAAGCTCCATTAATCCTGTATAATGCCCCATGTGCGCATGCGTAATAAAAATTCCTGCCGGTAAATAGGGATACTTACCATCAGTCAATTCTTTAAATAGCTGAAGTTGTTCAGTCATGTCAGGAGTGGCTTCAAATAGCCACCATTTTTTCACTTTGGGATCTATCAAGGCAATAGACACGACAAACGTACTTGCAGTATCGCTGTCATGGGCCAGATTGCAACACATTCTTTCGCAACCTATATGAGGGTAACCGCCATCTTGCGCAATACCTAAAAGAATAATTTCAGGAGCTAATTCTTGCTGACTAAATATTGGTGTCCAAGCAATAGACCCTGCTATTAGTAGAAAATAGCTGAAGAATATTTGCTTCCAGGTGCAATTTAATAATCTAATGTGCTCTATAATGCTCTTCATACAATTGGTCTAAGATAAAGATTCAAATAAACCGCTAATTTATTTAACCTCAAATAAGCAGTTCTGCATTCTAATTTCTTTCCTATTTAATACTTAAAGTGTAATTTACACCTCAATAACATGAATTATGCGATTACATTTCCTTTTTTCTTTTTTTATGGTTCTCTCTGCGGTTCATGGGAAAAGTCAAATACCTACATGGGTTGAACACTTAGATACTTCAACTACTTTTTCTTCTCCCAGACCAGTCGAACTAAATGGTGATAATATTCTTGATATTGTTATTGGTGGCGGTTTAGATGGAAGTCCTGAATCTAGAGGTGTTGTCGCGTTAGATGGTGCATCTGGAAGTCAATTGTGGAATTTCCCTACACAAGAAGAAATATTCGGAAGTGCTCAATTTTTAGACATTACAGGTGACAACGTTAAGGATGTTTTTATTGGCGGAAGATATGCGGAGTTCTATGCAATTGATGGCGCAACAGGCGCTATGTTATGGGAGTTCTTTCCACATTCACCATTAGAAGCTACAGATAGTGGGTGGTTTAATTTTTATACTCCCCAATTTATTCCGGATCAAAATTCGGATGGCATCATGGACTTATTGGTAGCGAATGGTGGTAATCATAGTTTGCCTGCATGGGATACCTTGCGAGATCCTGGAATGTTATTGGTGATTGATGCTTTAACGGGGAATGTGCTTGCAAGTGACACGATGCCCGATGGTGAAGAAACGTATTGTTCGGCTATTGCTGTAGATATTGAAGGGACTGGAACTTTGGATGTCTTATTTGGTTCCGGTGGTGAAAATGAGGGTGGTCATTTTTATAAAGTTGCACTTACGGATTTAATGATGAATGATATAGGTGGAGCTGATGTGTTAGTATCCGACAATGAAAAAGGTTTTATCGCTCCACCTAGCGTTTCTGACATTAATCACGATGGAAAATTAGACATTATTATTCAAGGATATAATGGTACCATTAGTGCTATTGAGGGTGGTAGCCTCAATGTTTTGTGGGAGGTTCAAAATGCTGGAACAGAAGCAAGCGCTGCGCCAGTTATAGGTAATTTTATTGGCGACATTAGTAACGATGTATTTGCTGTTTTAGCAAAGGGCTCAGCCCCTACTTTTTTTGACTATTATCAATTGATGATTGACGGTGCGACCGGAGAGGTTCGATGGAAAGACAGTATTTCGGATCTTCATTTTTCTTCGGCGAATGCAATGGATTTAGATTTAAATGGCAGGGATGAAGTAATTGTCTCACTTAATTATCAAACAGGAACGCATTTCGAGCACCAACTTCTGAGCATAGACTTCCAATTGAATCAAGTAACGCCAATAAGTATCGCTCAAGGGGGAGTTAATTTGGGCTCAACTCCGCTCTTGTGCGACATAGATAGCAACGGTTATGTTGATATAGTGTACGCTTTTAGGGCAGACAGTGTTAACCCAATGGGTGCAAACGGATTTAAAGTGAATCGACTCGAAACAACTTATCCGATTCCTGGTGTCGGAATTGCTTGGGGAGGATATATGGGAACACATTTCGATGGTACATACACTTCATTAGCATATGATTGTGGAACGTTAAATCTTAATTTAAGTGTTGATAATATCAGTTGTAATGATTTTAATGACGGTACGGCATCTGTTCTGCCAAATGGCGGTACGCCTCCTTACAACTACAATTGGTCTAATGGTTCAATCAATGACTCTGTTGGGCCGCTGATGCCGGGATCATACAATGTTGTTGTTGTCGACTCTTTAGGATGTTACGAGAATCAATCTTTTACTATTAATGACCCTTATGTCATTACATTTAGTGGGTCTCCTCCATTGATTTGTCCAGGAGATAGCACATCGCAGGTTACTGTTAATTCCTCTGGTTGCCCATGTATGTTTAGTGGTTGTGTGTTTGATTGGAGTAATGGCGACTCTACGAAAACGGCAGCTGGGCTATGGTCTGGTTGGCATTTTATAACAATTATTCACACAGATGGTTGTATTACATTAGATTCAGTGCTAATTCCAGAGCCTTCACCAGTTTTGGATTCTGCATTCAGTTCTAATATTTCTTGTGCTTCTTCTCCTATACCTGACGGATCAATAGAGCTTTTTTTGAGTAATGAAGCAAACACAATGATTTCGTGGAATAATACAGATAGTGTACCGATTATTGATTCTCTTGATGTTGGATTGTATTACGTAGATTTATTAGATAGTATTAGAGGCTGTTTCGAATCAGACACCTTTCTAATCACAGTGCCAGATACTTTAGTGGTGTCCTTTACTCAGACCAGTTCTTTATGTCACAAGGATTCTGCTGCGAGTATCTCCCTGATTGCACAAGGGGGAATAGGGCCTTATGAATATCTCTGGAACACAGGCGATAGTGCGAGCTCAATTTTAGGTCTTGCCCCGGGTTCATATCAGGCACAAATAAGTGACTCTCTTGGCTGCTCGATTGAAAGTCCTGCTTTTTCTGTTACTACTCCAGATGAAATGCGCACTGTTAATACCATTATTCAAGACACATTGGGAACCTGTCAAGGAGAAGTAACAGTGTTGCCCATCGGAGGAACGCATCCTTATTCTTATTCATGGATTCCCAGTTTAGATAGCACTAATCAGATAACCGATTTATGTCCTGGTACTTACATCGTCATTATTACTGATTCCAATGGTTGCCAAATAAACGACACGATAATCATTAATTCTTTAGTGTCTGTTAACGAAACGATTGATCCAAAGATCACGATCTTTCCGAATCCAGCTAGGGATGTAGTTACTATTATACTAGAGTCAGACAATAGCTTCACGCAGATAAAATTTATGAACATGTTGGGTCAAGTTGAATTTCTTGAAAATTTCAAGAATAGGAATCAACTAACATTGAATACTTATTCTCTTTCTGCAGGGATGTATATGGTGCATCTTTCAGGTGAAAATGGTATTCCAGTCCTATTACCTGTCTTGATTGAATAGATTAAATTTTATTCAGGTGTGTTGTACTTGGTCCACCGACGCTGTTCTCTATCTAGTTGCGCTTTAAATTTATTAGGGAAAGGAATCGAAAAACTAACCGTTTTTTGGCTTTTAGGGTGCTTAAACTGAATCCCTGTAGCTGCTAAAAAAAGACCTTTGTTTGTTTTTGTTTTCGCAGCATACAGCTGATCACCGAGAATTGGATTTCCTATTTGTGAACAGTGGAGCCTGATTTGATGCGTTCGGCCAGTTTCAGGTGCTAGTTTCAATAATGTGATGGTATTATTCCTCAGAGATGGCACCTCCAGTAGTTTATCATATCTGGTAACGGCTGATTGACCTTTTATGGAAGCGTCTAAAGTGCCTGAGGATGGTGTTGATCCATGGACTATTGCATGGTATGATTTTTTTATTGTCCGAGCTTCAAATTGCATACCTAAATCGCTCATTGCACTTCTGGTTTTTGCAATCACCAATAAGCCAGAAGTAGCCTTGTCGAGTCGATGCACTGGCTTTGGCCAATTCAATGCATCGGTTTCATTTGTTTTTTGCAGTAAGCTGACCACTCCATTTTGTATAGTTCGAAATTGATTCCCACTTACGCATATCCCTGCAGGCTTGTTGATAACTGCGAAAAAATGGTCTTCAAAAACGATTTCTAAATCAATGTCGAACGGCTTTGGAGGTAACTCTTCTAGATCCCAAAGCTGAATAAGTTCTCCATTTTTCATCCAATGAGAAGATGGGATTTTTGAGTTGTTTATTCTAATAGTGCCCTTTTTGACTGCTTTTTTTATTGATTTATTTGTAGGCAATTCATCTTTGAATACTTTTCGTGCGTACCCCTCTATTCTTATGGGGTTGTTAATGGCTTCAACGCATATTTCTTTTACTAAAAACAGAATGCAAATATCTACAGTTTGTACCTGAAAAAAAAACAATCTTGATTTCTCTATCTATTTTATAGCGCGGATAGTTGTACCTTCACATTCGAAAATTGGAAAATGAAATTTGAAGAGTTTGAGTTTGAACAAGGGTTGATGGAATCCTTGGATTACATGGGTTTTGTGGATGCTACGCCTATTCAGGAAAGTGCCATACCGATTGTTATGCGTGGTGAAGACTTAATTGGATGTGCTCAAACTGGCACTGGCAAAACAGGTGCTTTTCTGCTACCTGTGATCAATGCAATAATGAAAAATCCATCGGCGGGAACAAGGGTTCTGGTTGTTGTGCCGACGAGGGAATTGGCCATTCAGATAGATCAACAAATGGATGGCTTTTCTTATACCACTAATGTTTCCTCAATGGCACTTTATGGCGGAACTGGTGGTGACGAGTGGGTCCAAACTAAAAAAAATCTTGAGCTTGGTGTTGATGTATTAATCGCTACTCCAGGCAAATTACTTTCTCATCTTCAAATGGGGCATGCAGATTTATCAGGATTAAGTCACTTGGTTTTGGATGAAGCCGACCGAATGCTTGATATCGGGTTTCACGACGATATTTTAAGAATTATTTCATTCCTCCCAAAAAAGAGACAGAATTTGATGTTTAGTGCTACAATGCCTTCAAAAATCAGGTCTTTTGCTAAAAGAATCCTAAACAATCCTCAAGAAATAACAATGGCTGTTTCTAAGCCAGCTGAAGGAGTTTTACAAGCTGCTTATTATGTTGAAGATGATTTTAAAGTTGAACTTGTAAATGCACTGATTACCGAAAAGGAGAGTTATGAGAGCATCATTATTTTTGCGTCAACAAAAAAGGATGTGAAGAAGATTGTATCTAGTTTTAAAAAAAACAAGCTTTCAGCGCGGGGAATTTCATCAGACTTGGAACAGTCTGAACGTGAGGAAGTCTTGAGGAATTTTAAAGCTAAAAAATTTAGAATTATCGTGGCTACGGATGTTATAAGTCGCGGGATAGACATCAAAGGAATTAATTTGGTTATTAACTATAATGTGCCAAAAGCACCGGAAGACTATGTACACCGAATTGGCCGAACAGCGAGAGCAAACACAACTGGTGTTGCTTTGACGTTGGTCAATTCAAAAGAAAAAGGTGGATTGAAAAGAATTGAAAAGCTGATAGAGAATTCCATTTATACCATGCCATACCCGAATTAGAAATGATTAATATAGGCCAACATAATACTTTACGCGTAGATCGAATACTAGATCAAGGTGCCTACCTAGAGGACCAGGAAGGAAATAGCGTGCTACTTCCAAAGCGATACGTTTCTTCCAATCTTAAAATTGACGATGAACTCACGGTTTTTATCTATAATGACTCCGAAGATCGTCCCGTAGCAACCACAGAAGAGCCCTTGGTAGCACTGAATGATTTTGCGATGTTGAAAGCGGTTGGTAATACAAAATACGGCACATTTATGGATTGGGGACTTGCCAAAGACTTGTTGGTTCCCTTCAGAGAGCAAAATAAAGAAATGAGAGAGGGGTATTATTACCTGATCTACTTATATCTGGATGAAGAAACAAATCGACTTGTGGGTTCTAATAAAATTACGAAATACCTAAAAAGTATCAAGCCAGATTTGAAATATGGTGAGGAAGTAGACCTTATTGTGTGGAATAAAACTGATTTGGGGGTTAAAGTAATCGTTAATGGTGCCCATCAAGGGCTTTTATACAATAACGAGATATTTAATGAAATAAAGATGGGCGACCGAATCAAAGGATTCGTTAAGTTGATTCGTGAAGACAACAAGCTAGATATAAGTTTGCAAAAACAAGGCTATTCCAATATCGAACCAAATGCAAAAAAAATATTGGAAAAGCTAGAGTCAAATCGTGGTTTCGTTGCATTGAATGACAAAAGTGCTCCTGAATTGATTGTTGCAGCACTAGGAATGAGTAAAAGCACTTTTAAGAAATCCATTGGAGCACTTTATAAGCTAAGAAAAATTAGTATAGACAAAGATGGAATACGTCTTTTGAAATAAGGTGTTCAGTAATCTTGAATTGAATCAATTGGAGTTAAAAGAATCAATAAGTTATGCGATAAATAGATTCGTAGAAGTGTCTGGTTTGCAAGAATTTAATCTGTCACACGTTTGGTTTTTATTTAGCACAATTGCGGCTGTTTTTGTTGTGGAACTCATTGCGGTAAAATGGCAAAATTCAGCGCTACGAAAAATTATTCAATTTGATAAAAGCGCAAGAAATGACCTGTTTTATTGGTTAACAGAAATAGGCAATATTTTTAATCTCATTGCTTTTGTACTTACATTTGGTATAGCCTATTTTTTAGTCGGCCTAATTCAAAATGCTGTCCACTTTGAATTAGGCCTTTTTATTCGCATTCCAATTCTTCAATTTGTAGTTATTTATTTAATAAGTGATTTGAATGCGTATTTCAATCATTGGGTTTTTCATCGCATTAGGCCTTTATGGAAATTGCACGAATTTCATCATTCTGCTACATCTTTTACAATATTGACACGATATAGAGGGCATTTCGTTGAAATGTCCTTGAAACGTTTTATTGACGTTTTACCGTTTGTAATTGTAGGTGCTCCCATACAAACCTATATAGGGGTTAAAATCTTGAAAGAGATTCATGGTTTAATGGTGCATTCTAACATTACATCTGGTTGGGGTTTTATAGGCAGATATTTAATTGTTTCTCCTGCTGCTCATCGAATTCACCATTCTATTAACCCAGAACATTATGGTAAGAATTTTGGAAATACATTTATTATTTGGGATAGAATTTTCGGCACTTATTTGGAGTCTGATAATGCCATAGAAATCGGAGTTCCAGACAATCCATACAATAAAAAAGGTGTTGTGACCGATGTCTTTATTGGTATAAAGCGGTTCTTTCGAGGAATATTTTTTGCTGACAAATAACTACTTTATTACCTGAAATTTGGTGGTTGCAATTGCTTTATCTGCATAAATTGTGAGCGAATAAATAGATGGCGATATGTGTGTTAAAGAGAGTTCCGTTTTAAAGTCAGAAACTGACTTTCTGATTATTATTCGACCGTTAATGTCAGAAACTACTACTTGATTTATTTTCGAAGAAGCTTGAATGATCAACAATTCAGAGGCTGGATTAGGAAACATTTTATATTGGATTCCATTTTCAGCAACTGGTGAAACCGATATAAAAAGACTATCAGAAATTGAGGAACAACCATTTGAGTCAATATATTCCACAAAAATCCATTGGTTATTTGGGGCACTAAAAACAGTGTCATTTTCACCAGTAGCTGCTACTCCATCTACATACCATTGAATCGAGTCGGCCGGATTAGTACTAAGAATTCCACTACCCCAGTTTGTAATTAGTGGTGTAGCAGGTAAACCATGTTCGGTAATATTGTACCAGACTGAATCACTTATACACCCGTGGATGTCTTGCACCAAGACATATCCAGAAAAGGAAGTATCGGTAATAAATGAGTTTGATGATGATTCGCCATTCCAGTCATAGACGACATAGCTGCTGTCTGTGGTTAAAACAGTAGATTGGCCAGCGCAAAAAGCAGTGTCACCCAAAAGAACCGGTAGCACATTCGTTTCATTTAACAATGCAAATGCATCAGGCTTGCCATACCCCCACTGATTATTGGGAGTCGTTCCTGTAAATCCGTCTTCAAAGGAAGTGTTTTGCAAAAGTGCTAGGAAATCTTGTTGCGTAATTGAAGGACATTTTTCCAGTAATAAAGCACCAATGCCTGCAACACATGGCGCGGAAAAAGATGTGCCTGATCTTTTCAAATGGAAACCTGTTTGCGATAATTTATAAGCCTGTGCTCCCCCCTGAACAATGATGCTTTTAGCAACGGGCAATGAACCAAGCAGCCATCTGCCAGTAGCCGTTACATCCGGTTTGATCAAATTCAACCGGTTAGGTCCGCGACTCGAGTGGGAAGCAATGCCATCTGTTAATTCATCACAAGCTTGCCAATCCCCCAAGAAATCAGTGTAGCCTGAAGCTTGAATATAATCTCCTACTGTAACTACATTTTCATGACATTGAAAACCACTTACCACTGATTGTGTAGAATCAGGAAGTATGTAATTGCTCATTTGAGGCCATGTGCCGAATGCAGGAAGACCCGTGTCAAGCATATTTGAATACCAAATGACATCAGAACCAACAGCTATACCAAAAACTTCCAAGGACCAGAGATCAAAACTTCCTTCTCCCGAAGAAATTAGGCTGTAATTGAAATTAGTGGAGTCTATATTGGGCAGAAAAACTTGCAAGTTGTATTGACCACCTCTTAATTCAGTATATATTGATACATCGGCTAACTTGTTGCCTCCAGACATAATGGAGTCCATCACTGTAGTTCCAATTAAACCATCAGTTAGAATGTTTCTGAAATTAAGGTGTCCACCATGGGTGAAAGAAACGTTGTGGTCTGCACCTATGGAAAAATTTAAATTCGACATGTTGCTAGTGTCTGCCCAAATATCTAAGAATACTGTTGGTGAAGATGTGGATGCAAAATTAGGCTGAAACCAGGTGAAATTGGTATCTGTTCCGGCGACGGAATGCCTCAAGTGATAAGGCCCAAATGCACCAGAATTACCTGCAGCAGCGACAAACAACCTTCCAGATTTTTCATTTAACAAACTATCTAAAAATAATGCTGTAGCGTCAAGGCCGTCATGAGAGCCTAAATAATCACCGTAACTGGCGTTTATCACACAAGGTTTATTGTACGTGTCAGATAAATCATAAATGTATTTGAATGCATCCACACTTGCTGTCAAATTGACTCCCGTAAAATCTAATGCAACAGCAATGATATCTGATTCAGGTGCAATTCCGATGTATTTATTACTATGTGTGCCATTTCCTGACATGATACCTGCTACACCAGAACCATGGCCATTCGCATCGTAATGAACACAAGTGCCCGCATTGATGTCTGAGCTATCAAAAGCTTGTCCGTAGCCGTATGTGGGCGTTAATGATGCGTCATAAGGTAGGTTCTGGTCCCATATGTTTAATATACGAGAGCTCGAATCAGCATTTCTAAAATCCATGTGTTCTAAAGCGATTCCAGTATCAATTAAACCAGCGATGACGTCTTTTCCTTTATAAGACTTTGGTAATGGGAATTGACCTGAATGAGCGGCAAGTGCTCTGTTTTTTATCAATACAGAATCTCCCAATAGTTTTTTATTTCCCCATTCAAATTCAAAACCTTCAACAAAAGGCTTTTGTGCTAAAAATTTAATGTCAGAAATACTAATTTCTGCTAAAATTAAGTTTTTTAATTGTCCCTTAATTTTTCTATTCAACAGGTTTAAATAGGTTTGAATTTGAGCAACGTCACCTCTAATGAAAATGGTTACAACTTGCTCATCACTCATTTGATTAACTAAAAGTTTAGTTTGCACATTCATGTGCTCAATTTTTGCTTGCTGAGAAAACCCTAAAAAAGGTGATAAAACAAGGAATAAGAATAGCAATCGCATAATCAAATATAAAGGTTATTATGATATAATATAGTCAGTAAATTTTGTTGTTCAGTGTCTTTAAAAGTATACCATAAGTCAATATGAGAAGAATCTTTAGGATGTCTTAGTATTGTAATTATTCCGAAGATACGGTTGTTTCTGTGTCCCAGGTCGTTTCTGAAATTGGTCGGTCATCTTTAAAGTATTGCTCAGCAAACTTTGTTTTCACCATAATGTATTTATATCCCTTATTTCCTTGTACAACAACTCTAACCACGGTGACTTTCGTTACATTGCCACGAGCATCAGTGCTTTGATAAACATTTTCTGTCACTCCTTGATCGTAATCAATAGCCAATTGGTTTTTAAATGAACTTGCATTTTCCTGTATGTCAATACTAGCGTTATCTTCATATTTATTCCTTCGCGCATTGTATGCATCATCCAAAACCTGATTCTTTTCAGCTTGATCATTATACATTTTATCCTGAATATTTGTTAAATCGTCTACCCCCTTTTGTCTAGGAACGTCAGCACCAGCTAATTGGTTGTTCATTTTAGCAGTAAATTCATCTTGATCTTGTTGTTGTTGGTAATTTTTTTCAGTGGCACTCTCTTGCTTATCAGTTTGCTGGTTTTCTAATTGATCTCTAGTGGCTTCATTTGCTTCAATACTTCTCTGTCTCTGTTTATCTGATCCAATATTGAATTCTTGAGTTTTTTCTACATATTCTTCTTGCTCTTTGTGTCTTTCGTAGGTTTTATCCTGCGCACTAAGTTCTTTTTGATTATCGGAGCCCTCGAGTAAATCTATCGTCTTTGTATAATTCGCGACTTTTTTCTGACGCTGGATATCCAATTCTTCAACATTATCTGCAGCATTGGTTTTATAATTTTCAATATAATTATGTTTTGCGTAAGTTTTATTGTCGCCGTCAGCTGATATGTTTTCACTCCATTTTGATAGGTCATCTTTATACGTTTCATACGCATCTACATATTTTAAACGGGGCTGCTCTCGAGACTCAGATACATCTTGAAATTTTTTCAATTCACTTTCAATTGACTGGTGAGTTTGATAAGTGCGTGCTTCATTATTCTCGGCCTGTTGAACTGTCAGGTTTCGATCTAAATCTTTGTATTCCTGCATTCTTTTAGCAAATTCTAATCTTCTTTGGTCTCCCTCATCCGCGTCTTTAAATAGCTTATCTGTAAAGTTTGTATTAAATTGATGCTGACGGTAGTCAGTCTCGTTATCAATTTCCTGACGAGATCTATTCCATTCATCAATCGAAACTTTATTGGCTAATTGATTATTGGTTGTTGTTTCTCTTCTGTCAATATTTATTTCACTGTCTTGAACAGTTCTCATTTTCAAATCTTGGTTATCAGCGTACGCTAATTCTGACCTCGATAGTGCTACACTCAGTTTAGGGTCTTTCCATTTTACTAATTGATCCTTATACTGCTCATATGCTTCAGCATTTATGTCTTTACTACTTATTGCTCCTTGCTTTTCTCGATTCGTTCTTTCAATATATTCACGAGCCTTCGTATAGGAAGTATAGGTTCGATCTGTAAAAGCCCTCTCTTTCGAGACATTTTGATTTTCTCTAATGCTTCTCGCGTTTTCAACTTCATCAATGATTCGCTTTCTAGACTCGTCATTTTTGAGGTCCGCATTTGCAAGCCCCAAGTTGTAATCGTCATACTTTTGAAAGCTGTCATCAGATTTGCTTTTAGCATTAGATTCCAATCGTTGGTTAAAATCAAATTCGGAAACAACCGTTTTTTCAAGTGCCGCATCCCTCCAATTGTCGTCAACGAGTTGGTTGTTCAAAAGATCTTTTACCGCTAAATCTGGAGATTTCTGCCCAGTTACATTTGTCCCAAATTGTGCATCGGAGCTTCTTTCAACTTTCTTTTTCGTTGTTTTCTGTTCCACAAGTTCCCCTTTGCTAGCTAGAAATTTTTTAATCTTAGCTATTTGACTTTTTGGATATGCTTCTGCCGGTTTAATTTTTAAAGCACTCTGATAGGACTTCATTGCGATTTTAAATTGCTCATCTTTAAATTCAGTGTCAGATTTTGCAATAAGGTTATTGTATTTGTTGTCGAGTGCTAATTTGGCCTCTCTCTCTTTTAAAATAGCATTAATCTTACGAATTTGTGCGGGAGGGTATTTATCATTTGCTCTTAATCCTTTAGCCCTGGCATACAATTCTTTTGCTTTTTTGTAATCTTCAGCTTGAAATTTTTTATCAGCCACATCGATTAGCTTCTGATATGCAGCAGCACCGTCATTCATTTTATCTAGTTTATCTTGCAGCTTGGCAGCTTCTGTAGCAGGATAGGTCTCGTCATTCTTAATTTTATTAGCAGCCTTGAATAAGTTGATGGCCAGTTGAATTTTTTTTCCATCAGTGGCTATGTCTCTTGCCGAGTTAGCCTCCTTAATTTTTGCATTATAAGCTAACAGTATTTTGCGATTTGCCTCATCTTCCAAAGCCAAGTCTTTTTCAGCTTGAATTGCTTTTTCAATTAGTTCTAATTGTTTTTGTGGATATTCTTCATCAAATAAGTTGAGGGCTGCCCTGTAAGTGCTCTTGGCTTGCCCCCAATTTTTCAGTCGATAACTACCATCACTTTTAGCAATTAATTCATCATATTTTGCTCTTTTTTCTTTTTCGGCTAATTCAGCATTTGCCGCATTTTTTTCTTCTTGAATAGCTTTTACGATTAGAGCCAACTGTTTTTTCGGGTACTCTTCTGGAAACAGCTTGAGGGCATTCGTATAAGATACTTTTGCCTCAATCCAATTTTTAGAAGCCATTTGTGCGTCTCCAGATTTAATGAGATTGTCGTACTTGTCTCGTCGTTCTTTTTCCTTAGCAGCTAATAACTCTTTTGCTTTTTCCTCCTCTTTTTTCTTCGTAATCTCAGCCAATCTCTTAGGTGGATATGGATCTTCTGGGTGCATGCCTTTCGCCCTGGTATACAGTTCTTGTGCTTTGTCGTAATCGCCGTTTGTAAACTTGGTGTTCGCAACGCTGATGAGTTTGTCATAAGCATTTTGTGCGCTATTTATTGATTCTAATTTTTCTTGAAGCTTTACGACTTCTTCTGCAGGATAAGTTTCGTCATTTTTTATCGCATTCGCCTCTTTGTATAAAGCGATTGCTTTATTAATTGCTGGGCCATCATTGGCTAGTCCTCTTGCAGCATCTGCTTGTTTAATTTTTGTTTTGTATTGCGCTAATGTTTTTGCTTCAGCAGCCAGAGCCATTTTATTTTCTTTTTCTTTTTCAATTTCTATATTGATTTTGGCTATTTGATCTTTAGGGAGTTGTTCAGAAAAGAGACTAATTGCACGATTATAGGAGGCTTTTGCACCTATCCAATCTTTGGATTGAAACTGTGTATTACCCTTGGATATCAATTGGTCATATTGAGCTCTTTTGGCTTTTTCTGCTGCCTCATTGGCCGCGGCATCCGATTCATTTTTTATTGCTTTTTGAACAGCAGTAATTCCATCATGAGCTTCTTTCCTGTCATAAATTTTTAAGGCTGAGCTATATGCTTTCCTCGCTTCATTCCAATTCTTTGCATCTAAATAAGATTTGCCATCAGCAATAGCTTTGCTGTAGTTCGTTTCTTTAACTTTCTCCATTTCTGCTGCTTTTTCAGCTGCTTTGAATTTTTGGATATTGGAATTTATCAATGCAATTTGATCGGTTACTTCTTTTCTCGAGAAAACAGCAAGAGCTTGAGTGTATGTTTTCTTTGACTCTTCCCAATTTTTTGAATCAAACTCTCCCTTTGCTTTTGATAAAAGTTGTTGATATTGTTCTTCTTTTTGTTTGTTTAACTCTGCTGCTGCTGATGCATCTGCTTCTTCTTTTATTTTTTTGTTAACGAGCGTGATTTTTTGATTAACATTTGCATCATTTGTAATCTTTTTTGCTGCCTCATATGCCGTCTTTGCTTGAACCCAATCATTATTAACGTAATGCTTTTGACCCTGAGCCATTAGGTCATCAAACTCAGCTTTCTTTTGATTCTCTTCATTTTGCTTTTTCAGAAGAACTTCAATTTTAGCCAGTTGATCTTTTGGTAATTGCTCATCGTATAATCCTAAGGCTTCTTGATAGTTCGACTTAGCCAAGTCTAGTTTTTTGCTCGAAAAATTAGCGTTTCCACGAGCAATTAGCCCGTCGTATTTCGTTTTTTTCTGCTTTTCTTGAGATTGCTCAGCGAGTTTCTCGTTTACCTTGGCAATTTGTTCAGTTGGGTAGGACTCATTTATTAAGTTTTTAGCTGCTAGGTATTTTGCTTTGGCACCTACCCAATCTGTTGTAGCAAATTTTGCATCAGCTTCTTTTATGAATGCATCATATCTGGCTTGTTTCTCAAAAATATTCGAAATTTCTTTCAATTTATCTTTAGGTGCTCTTTCCCCTGGCTTGAGCCCAACTGCTTCCTCATATTTTAGTTTTGCATTGGTATAATCTTTACTGTCAAATGCCGTTTTTGCTTCTTTCATTTTGGCAACATAGGCTAGATTATTTGCTGCGTTGGCTGCATTGTTCTTCGCTTTATTAGCGGCTGCTATTTTTTTATTTGGTATCGGATCCCCCGGTTTTATATTTTTCGCACTTTCGTATTTTGCTATTGCCTCATCGAATTTTTTTGAAGCCACTAAATCATCACCTTCTTTAATCTTAGCATTAAACTTCGCTAAAACTTCTGCATTGGCCTTATTCTCTTGTAATTTGTTTTCTGCATCCGCTATTTTCGACTCAAGCCCAGGGTGATCGGGTTTAATTAATTTTGCCGCATTGAATTTGGTGATTGCTTGTTGATAATTGCCGCTTGAGAAAGCTTTGTTACCCGCAGCCAATTCGGTATTGAATTTCTGATCATTTTCTTTCTGCTTATTGGATTGACTGGCCATAAATTTTTGAATCTCACTGGAGCGCCGAGAAATAAAGCTCATGTCATAATTCATTTGTCCCGTTGATGGATCTATTCGAGCTTTTGCCACAGGGCTTTTTGTAATCACTGAATAATCAACACCTGGCTGCTTCGAAATCATCTCAGGGACAAATTGAATTTCTGTCTTTTTTTCCATGATTTCATCAGGGAAATACCCTTTCTTACCATCTATTAAAGTAATCTTACTAACAAAACCACCTTTACTTATCGTCACTTCATAAATATGGTCGTATGGCATAATTATATTTTCATATTTGCCGTTGCTTCCAGTTTGCACTGTTTTAAAAGCTTTGCCATCTTGTTTGATTGAAATTGTGGCACCATCTACTTTCCTTCCAAACTTATCAGCAATACCTTTTTTGCCGGATGTTAACACCATTACGGGGTCATCTTGAGCGAGCATACTCGATGGATACGACCAGAGCAAAATTGTCAGAATCAGTACGGTATGTAGTGTATTTCTCATTAATTTAAATCAACCACTTTTTACAAATATCGTGAAAATATAGATTCTCTTAATCCATAAGGTGCTAAATCGATTAAGTTACAACCAAATAAATCTTAATTATATCTTTGACTAAACCGTACACGACAAATAAAAATGAGTTCAAAGCCAACAATAAGTTTTTGGGAAAAAGAAGTGTTTCTAAAAAATATTGATTTAATAATTATTGGTTCCGGTATTGTAGGGCTGACTGCTGCAATTGAGTTTAATAGGCTTCATCCAGCAAAAAAGATTGTAATTCTAGAGCGAGGGTCATTTCCCTCTGGAGCAAGTACTAAAAACGCTGGGTTTGCTTGTTTTGGAAGCTTAACTGAGTTGGCATCAGACATGGAAGTAATTGGAGATCAAAAAGTCTTTGACCTAGTAGACCGAAGATGGAGAGGGCTTTCTGTTTTAAAAGAATTAGTTGGAACTAAATCAATAGAATATGAAAATTTAGGAGGTTACGAACTGTTTACTAATCGAGATCAAAACAGCTATGATTCGGCACTTAATTTAATGCCAAAAGTAAACGCTGAGCTGCAAAAAATAATTGGAAAAGATACTTTTCAAAAAGCGGATGATCGAATCAGCTTATTTAAATTTAAAGGGATAGAACACATTATTTTTAATCAATATGAAGCCCAAATAAATACTGGAAAAATGATTAGTCAATTGATTGCTCTGGCGCGTGAGTCTGGAATTGAGATAATCAATGGCGTTACCGTTAATCACATAGAGGATGTTAACACATCAGTGGAAATTGAAACGACCTTAGGAAAAATAAAGTGTCTACAATGCTTAATTGCCACCAATGGCTTTACCAAAAAGTTGTTGCCTGAGATTGAAGTGGAACCAGCGCGGGCTCAAGTTCTAATTACCAGCCCAATTCCTAATCTACCCTTTAAAGGAACTTTTCATTACAATGAGGGTTACTATTATTTTAGAAATGTTGGTGACAGAGTGCTGTTTGGAGGTGGAAGAAACCTAGACTTAGCTCGTGAAACCACCACTGAAATGGCATTATCTAATTTGATTCAGGAAAAATTAGAAGAATTACTAACCCAAGTTATTTTACCTACAAATTCTTTTGATATTGAACAACGTTGGTCAGGTATTATGGGTGTTTCTAAAAGTAAGGAAACGATATCGAGACAATTGTCGGAAAACGTGAGTTGTGCGGTTCGGCTCGGCGGCATGGGCGTAGCGATTGGTTCCTTAATTGGGCAAGATGCAGCGCGCTCAATTAAATACTAGGATTCCAATAATCAATCCGTCTTGACTTTTAGTTGTTTCAAAACTTTCTTACCTAGAGCTTAGGTTTATGCCATCCAAGTCAAAATTTCTAATTAATGAAGCTTATAGCTACCTTTTTACCCTTGCTTTTACTTTGCGCAGGGATTCCCGCACAAATTGTAATTAATGAATACTGTGCAGCCAATAATTCATTAAATGATGCGTTTGGAAAAACGCCAGACTGGATAGAATTGCATAATTCTGGTGCAACTAACATTGACCTTACGGGATACTACCTTAGTGATAAGGCGGGTAATAATCTAAAGTACCCATTGCCCTCATTTACAATCAACTCGGGGCAAAAAGCATTGTTTTTCTGTTCGGGCAGAGGTGCAGT
>CAJQPO010000030.1 GCA_905480225.1 uncultured Flavobacteriales bacterium
CAGTAGCCGAAGAGCCTGCAGCTGAAGCAGCAACCGAAGAGCCTGCAGCTGAAGCAGCAACCGAAGAGCCTGCAGCTGAAGCAGCAACCGAAGAGCCTGCAGCTGAAGCAGCAGCCGAAGAGCCTGCAGCTGAAAAAGACGACTCAAAGTCGGAAGAATAAAAAATGAAGAAAGACGATTGCTTCGAACTTGGTCACATTACCAGGACAAGAAGTTATAAAGGAGAAGTCATCGTTTACCTGGACACTGATAATCCAGGAGAATATTTAGAAATGGAATCCGTTTTTGTTGAAATAAAACAACAATTGGTTCCATTTTTTATTGAGCAAATTCTACCGCATAAAAAAAACAATGTGCGCATTAAATTTGAAGGTGTTGACACAGAAGAGTCTGCGAAATCAATCGTGAAAAAAAAAATATTTCTACCAGTTGTATTACTACCAGATTTAGACGCACAAGATTTTTATCATCATGAAGTTATCGGATTCTCTATAGAAGATATCAACTATGGAAACATAGGTGTTATTTCGGATATTGTTGAGAGTAATACCAATCCAATATTCAAAATTGATCACCCGAAAGGAATGGAAATTCTCATACCCGTAGCCGATGATTTTATTAAAAATGTGGATAAGGACAAGCACAAAATAATCACGAGTTGTCCCGAAGGACTAATCGAACTTTACATCAATGAGTGAGTCATTCAAATTCAAGGAATTCTCCATCCATCAAGAAAAATCCGCTATGAAAGTCGGAACGGATGGGGTACTTCTTGGAGCCTGGGCGAAAGCCAATAAAAACAATAGAATTTTAGATATTGGCACTGGAACTGGTTTGATTGCGCTGATGGCTGCACAACGATTTCCAAAAGCCACCATTGAGGCAGTTGAAATAGACCCAGTCGCAGCGTTAGAAGCCCAATCTAATTTCAAGCTATCTCCTTGGAAGGACAGGTTAATTCTTCACCATTGTAGAATCCAAGATTTCGCGTGTCAAGACTATTTTAATCTAATCATCTCTAACCCTCCGTTCTTTGAAAATTCAAAGCAATCCGGTGAAGAAATGAAAGACATAGCCAGACATACGGAACAATTAGCATTTACAGAATTAATTTTTGCAGCCAATAATCTCTTGAAGGAAGGAGGAACATTTGCAATCATAATACCAGCGACTAATAGTGCCAAATTTATTAAGCTATCTCAAGCACAAGGACTCTATTGTAATAAAAAATGCTTAGTAAAAAGTACTCCTGAGAAAGAACCAATAAGAACCATGCTCAGCTTTAATAAATACAAGACCGATTTAATTGTAGAGGAGCTTATCATTGAAGACAAAGGCAGACATAATTATTCCGAAGCGTATATTGATCTTACTAAAAAGTTTTATTTAAAGTTTTAACCTAAATTTATTTCCCTACTTTCTGTTTAATTAATCAAAAAGACCGAACTTCATTTGTAATGAAAAGAAGAGATTGGCTTAAGATTAGTGCTATCACTAGTATAGGCTTGGCTTTTGCAAAAAACACATTAGCTAAAACAGCCATTCACTATAATCGTAAATATCCTTTTTCGAAAAAAGATTTTGGTAATGAATTCATCTGGGGAGCGGCTTGTGCCGCCTACCAGGTTGAAGGAGCATGGAATGTTGATGGAAAAGGAGCCTCTATCTGGGACACTTTCACACATAAAAAAAGGAAGATTCACAACCATGACAATGGTGACCAAGCCTGCGATTTTTATCAAAACTACAAGAATGATATCGCCTTAGCTGCATCCTTAAATCTTGATGTATTTCGTTTTTCTATTTCATGGTCTAGAATATTCCCCACAGGGAAAAATACCATAAACACGAAAGGTGTTCAATTTTATCACCAGGTCATTGCTACTTGTAAAAAACAAGGCATAGAACCATGGATTACCCTCTATCATTGGGATCTTCCACAAGAGTTGCAAGACGAAGGTGGATGGACCAATCGTAAAATACTGCATTGGTTTGAAGAGTATGTAGATTTTTGCACAAAAGAATACGGTGATGTGGTAAAAAACTGGATGGTAATGAACGAACCGGCTGCATTTGTTGGACTGGGTTATATGCTTGGCTATCACGCTCCAGGAAAAAAGGGTCCCTTTAACTTTCTAAAAGCTACACATCACGCATGTTTAGCCATGGCGGATGGTGGCAGAATAATTCGCAAAAACATAAAAGATGCCAACGTTGGAACCACCTTCAGTTGCTCACCGGTTGAACCTTACAAGAATAAAACAAATAACAGGAAAGCTGTTCAACGAATTGATACGCTAATTAACAGGCTATATATTGAGCCATCTTTAGGTTTGGGATACCCTTACGATGGATTCCCAGCTCTTAGAAGAATAGAAAATTATTTCGAGGAAGGCGACTTAGAAAGATTAAAATTTGACTTTGATTTTATCGGTTTACAAAATTATTTTAGGATTGTTGGAAAGAAAGCGATTTGGCCTCCACTTGTATGGGCAAAGGAAGTGCCAGCTAGCAAAAGAAATGTCCCAAAAAATGAAATGGATTTTGAAATTTATCCAGAAGGAATGTATGAGATTCTAAAACAATTTGGACAATACGACGGAATTAAAAACATTATTATTACCGAAAATGGCGTTTGTTTCAAAGACGAAATTGTTAATGGCAAAATCCATGATGAAGAACGGATTCAATTTTTCAAAGACTATCTGCAAAACATTCTGAAAGCGAAAAAAGAAGGTGTACCGGTAAACGGTTATTTTGTTTGGAGCCTTACGGATAATTTTGAATGGAGTGAAGGCTACGAACCTCGATTCGGGCTCATTTATGTCGACTTTGAAACTCAAAAAAGATACGTCAAAGATTCTGGATATTGGTTTCAAGAAATGTTACAAGATTAAATACAACCTCAGTCATTTCTCGCATAATCCTTTTTCGTTTTGAACCAATTCGAATGTCATCTGTACTGCATTGCATATGGAACAGAAAAACATCTTTAAACTTTTCAAAGACGCAAGGGATTTTCAAATCCTCTGGCTCTCTATTTTTCTTCTTTATGGAGTATGGAATCTACAATGGAATAATTTCGCAAGCTACGCCGTTATCTTTTCGTCTTGTTTAATCACTCAGGTATTTTGCAATTTCTTAGTAAGTGTTCCTAAGCCATCTGTTAAAAGTGCCATTATTACCGCACTCAGTTTATGTTTACTATTTAGTGCAAACTCTCTTTGGACTTTTGCCCTTTGCGGAATCCTATCAATTGCAAGCAAATTCTTACTTCGCTTGAATAAAAAACACATTTTTAACCCCTCACTATTTGGTATTGTTTTTTGTTTATTATTCACCGATGACGCGTGGGTAAGCCCGGGTAAATGGGGCAACGAATACTTATTGGTAGTATTCTTTATTGCTTGTGCACTACTGGTATTACTAAAAGTAGGCAGAATTGATACTAGCCTTGCATTTTTGGGCACCTTAATGACACTAGAATTTTTCAGAACATGTATCTATTTCAATGATAACATGTGGGTATTTCTTCAAAAATTCTCTAGTGGAACCATATTACTTTTTGCCTTTTTCATGATTACCGACCCCATGACTACCCCAAGGTCATTCAAAGGAAGGCTGATTTACGGTTGTCTTGTTGGTGGATTAACGTTTTACCTCACAAACTGGTTACAAGCCTATGATGCACCTATATGGGCACTAACTATTGCGACACCCTTTACTATACTCATTAACACATTATTCAAAGGAGCACGGTTTAATTGGCTCCCAGAACACATGAACATAACTATTAATTCTAAAAAACAAGTGATATGAAAAAGTACGTATTATTAGCACTGTTAGTCATAACCAGTGCCGAACTCTTCGCATTCTGCGGTTTTTATGTAGCCAAAGCAGACGCCAAAATATTCAACAAAACATCTCAGGTTATATTGGTAAGAGACGGTGATTATACCGTAGTAACGATGAGTAATGATTTTAAAGGAGATGTCAAAGACTTTGCCATGGTCGTACCCGTTCCAGTAGTTCTTAATCGACAAGATATCCGAACTGTAAATCCAAATGTTTTTAGCAAACTAGACGCGTATTCAGGTCCCAGACTAGTTGAATACCACGACAATAATCCATGTTACAGAATTGTCGATAATGAGATAATGCTAATGGACATGGCTCCAGTAAATGAAATGTCCATGAGATCAGCTGGTAATTTAGAACAAGATAAAAAGTACAAAGTGACCGTTGAAGCAGAATACAAGGTAGATGAATACGACATTTTAATCCTTTCTGCTAAAGAATCATCAGGATTAAAACAATGGCTTACCGAAAATGGGTATAAAATTCCCGGAACTGCTGCCGCTGTTCTTGATCCTTACATAAAAAATAACTTAAAGTTCTTTGTAGTCAAAGTAGATGCTGACCGCCTTGCCCAAAAAGGTACGGGTACCATGAGCCCTTTACAAATTGGCTTCAACTCGCCGAAATTCATGCTGCCCATTCGGCTTGGGATGGCCAATGCGGATGGCGATCAAGACATGATTGTTTATGGACTTACCAAAAAAGGCAGAATTGAATGCACAAATTACCGGACTGTAGAAATCCCTACGAATAGAAATGTGCCAACTTTTGTCAGGGATAATTTCAGTTCTTTCTATAAAGATCTTTTTAACAAAGCTTATAAATATCAAGGAAGAAATGCCGTTTTTCTTGAGTATGCTTGGAATGTCTCCCCAAGTTTTCGAGGTATGAAATGTGATCCTTGTGTTGGGCCGCCTCCAATATCAAGAGATCTTTCACAAGCCGGAGTCTATTGGAATGGCAACGTTCACTTTACGCGTCTTCATGTACGGTATAGCCAAGAAAAATTTGCTCAAGACCTTTTTTTTCAAGTAACCCCTAACAAAGAAAATTTTCAAGGGAGATACATCATCACCAATCCCGCTCGCGGCCCTTTTGATTGCGATGAAGGACAAGCCTACCTTTCCAAACTCGTAAATAGAAGACAAAATGAATTATCAGAGCTACAGGCATTAACCGGCTGGTCAGGAAGTGATCGACCACATTATGTAAAGGGATACCAAAGCTTAATCAAAAACGATTCTGAACGAAACGAGATTCTTGTTCCAATCACTTCACCACCTTCTGACGGCTTCTTACCGAAACTCTATTTCACATTGGCAATGGTGCTAATTGTAATTCTTCTATTAAGCAATTCGCTCGCACAATTGTTTCAAAGAAGAACTCGAGCACTATAGTTCAGCAAGGGGGAGGGTAAAACCTCCCCTTTTATTAAAAAAAGCTCCATTGAGGGATACCCACATAAACACCGTCCTTGCGATATTCTAAATCAAAAACATCAACTCCGGTTCCACAACCTAATCCAGTTTCTAGATCAAAAGAAAATTGGTGATAAGCACAAATTATCTTATTGTCTTCACACCACCCGTCACTCAACTTTTTACCATGATGTGGACATTTATTTGCTAATGCTCTCAACAAACCACTTTCCGTCTTGCAAATAATTAAACTCTTACTAGAAATTAAAAATGCCTTAGGCTTGAACGGGGATACTTCCTGTAACAAATCGGTTTTGAATCCAACCCTATGCCATTTAATTTTTCTTCCTAACACTTTGTTAAAATAAAAATTAGAAAACTAAAAAACATATTCTTAAGTACTTTTGGTCTGAAATCAATTACGGTGCGATTTTTGATATGAAATTAACGAAATTGAATAACTTTATCGTTCATGACAAGAATATTTGTATTGGTTTTCGTAACCTTTATATCGACTAGTTGCTTCATCATTGAAGAATATGAAACAGCCTCTATAGCCCAGAATGAGCCTGAAAAAAGAGAAAAACAAGAAATAATACAAGATAGTATTGTTGATTATCTTACAAAACAATACCGTGACGGGGCAAGCTATAAAGCGTACACTTTTGGATCTCTTTATTCTAACAAACCACAAGAAATAGTTGAACTAGAACAACTTTATGAAATTAAAAGAATGCTGCCGACCATGCAACAGCACTATGGAAATAGACTAGACAGCGTTATGTTGGAAAATGACAACCAGATTAACACCAAGAACAAGGAAATCAGAGAGAACCGTATTTTCACAACCTATGACCTCACTCACTTATATTGCATCAAGGATTCTCTAGATAATTTTGAAATTGTTGAGACCCAGTTTCTACTCTATCCAAATTACAAAATCAAAGATCTAAAACTGGTATTCTCTGTAACTATTGATAAACGCGAATTAGAACTTTTCGAACATTTCATTCATCAAGATCCGTTGGTTTTTGATAATGATTACAATTATCAAAAGAAAATGAATGCGCACACGTACGCTAAACTTAATAAATCCATGATCAACGCTTTACCTGAAAAAAAAGGTGCACTGCTCAAAACAATTCTTAAGAAAGTGAAATTTTACCAAATGAACAATGGTTTTGATGCGGATGTTTTTGCCAACTTTCTTTTATCTGAATGGTCAAAAACGCCAACATTAAATGTATCCATTGAGGAAGTCATAAAATCTTCAAAGCTAAAAATGATTAAAGGAAAAAGTGATTCGCTGACTACAGATGTTCCATACGAGACCCTGTTAGGATACAAAAAGTTTTTACTGGTTAAGGGTACTTGGGAGAAAAAAATACAAGAAGAAAAAGCGCTGTATTGCGAATTTGACAATAACTTGGTTCTATTGGGTGTTCTGCCCGTTGAAGGAGATTTTGAAAAATATTTCGAATGATTCAAAATGTTCTCTGCCTTCTACTCCTTATAAATGCGGTTACATATAGTCAGGAAACTACTTATTATTATCATATCAATTATAAAGGTGACACCGTTAAACTACGAACAATTGGTAACCCATCCGTTTGCGATTGTATTAAGCTAGAGTACCGAAACATTGACCAAAAAAAGATTTGTGCAAAGAAGTTTGATTATGATTTCATGTCTGAAAAAGACCAAAGAGATTTTGATGCACAAAAAGAAATCTGCAATAATCCCTCTATTTGTGATTGTGCAAAGGCCGACCTAAATAATACCGGGCTAATAAAAGCATGCGATAATAAGTTTGGACTAAAATGGATAACAGCTTCAGAAAAAAAAGAGTTGCTTGCTAGAATGCATGAATGTACTGATGATGACCTATCCTATCCTAAATTAATAGCGAAATCTATGCAACAAACAGAAATTTGTGACTGCATAAATTTGAGTGATAAGAATTATGACTTGAAGAAAAAGTGTGAGCGCCTATTTTTCGATGAAAACACCAAGACTCTTGAAGAACTGGAAACCAATACCGCTCTTCTTCAAAAATGCATCGAAGACAAAAACTTTTCTATTGATCCGACTATTTGTGAATGTAAGAAATATGCAAAAAATGACAACGACTTCTACATTGCCTGTTCTGAAAAATTTGACACAATTTCCATGAGCGTTAGGGAACTACGAGATTATAAGGCCGCAACAATACTTTGTTCCGAATTGGATTTTTACAGACACCTGAACACACTTATTAAAGAGTTACACAGTAATCCAACGCTAAATAACAAATCAATCAATGAACAACAACTGATGGACCCTGTACAGGTCGAGCGGTTCGATGAAACGGATAATTGGATTGAATCGAATACAATCAACTATGAGCAGCGTGTAAGACAATTAATCCTTAACACAGCTAAAATTCAAATCTGCGATTGCATCCACCTGACTAATCCATCGGAAAGTCGAATAGAAGCGTGTGTTAATTACTTTAAGTTGAATATTTTATCACTAAAAGATCTTTCTACACTAAAAAATATTGCTCGGCATTGCTCGAATCAAATAGAAATCGAAACGATTTGTGATTGTGTAAGTGCTAAAGAAAATACCTTATCTGCTATTGATAAAGAAAGTTGCAGAAAATTAATTGCACCGTTGTCTACAAGTGATTTGATAAAATTCATGAATGGCGAAAAAAAATGTGACTAATCGTTACCTTTGCGCTAAGAACATGAACTTACGAAAACATATTTCAGGGCCTGTCTTTAATGCCGTAAGTAAAGCCGGTGAGTCTTTAGATAAACCCGTATATGTAATCGGAGGCTATGTTAGAGATCTGCTATTAAAAAGGAAATCAAAAGATCTCGATTTTGTTATTGCAGGCAGTGGCATAGAACTCGCAAAAGAAACTGCCAAAATCCTAGGAGTTAAAAAAGTACATTATTACAAAAATTTTGGTACCGCGGCATTTAAGTTTAATGGTTCTGAAATAGAATTCGTTGGGGCTAGAAAGGAAAGTTATCAGCGCAATAGCCGCAAACCGATAGTGGAAAACGGTTCATTAGAAGATGACCAACAAAGAAGAGATTTCACCATTAACGCAATGGCTATCAGTTTAAATCCCGCTGATTATGGAGAACTAATTGATCCTTTTAATGGCCAACAAGATCTTCAAAATAAAATAATAAGAACACCTCTTGAACCAAAAATTACTTTTTCAGATGACCCTTTGAGAATGATGAGGGCCATTCGTTTTTCTACGCAACTCGATTTTAAAATTACCGATCAATCCTTCCAAGCAATACGAACACAATGTAAGCGTATTGAAATCATTTCTAATGAAAGAATTATTGTTGAATTGAATAAAATTATTCTTTCAAACACACCTTCAAATGGATTTAAGAAATTATACGACAGCAACCTACTCCATATCTTTTTCCCAGAAATGGCTAATTTACAAGGAGTTGAAGTAATTAAAGGAAATAAGCACAAAGATAATTTTTACCACACCCTGGAAGTATTAGATAACATTTCAAAAGAAAGTAATCAGCTTTATCTGCGATGGGCAGCCATTCTGCATGACATTGCAAAACCCGCTACTAAAAGATTCGATGAAAAAGTCGGCTGGACTTTTCACGGTCATGAAGACAGAGGAGCACGAATGGTTCCTGGAATTTTCAAAAAATTAAAGCTGCCCCTAGATGCAAATATGAAATATGTTCAAAAATTGGTTAAATTACACTTGCGACCAATTGCATTAACCAAAGAAACAATTTCTGATGCTGCACTGAGACGATTACTTTTTGACGCTGGAGATGACTTAGAAGATTTGATGACTCTTTGCAAGGCAGACATTACATCCAAAAATCCCCAGAAAGTTAAAAAATACTTAACTCGATTTGAATTAGTCGAAGCAAAATTAAAAGATGTTGAAGAAAGAGACCAAATTCGTAATTGGCAACCCCCCGTTTCGGGAGAAACCATCATGAAAACATTTGGCATCAAACCTTCACGAGAAGTTGGAATTATCAAAGACTCTATTAAAGAAGCCATTTTGGACGGTATGATTTTGAACAATGAAACAGAAGTTGAACAATTCATGTTAGCAAAAGGCAAAGAATTGGGATTGCGTGCAGTTTAATTAAACCGTAAAATAGATACTACATAAGACACCTATTATCCACACATTTTCAGTATTTTCGCAGTGTACAAAAGAAAAAGCATGGACATTTTTAAATTCCGGGTAGTTGTTGATCATGAAAGAGATGTTTTCAGAGACATCGAGATCGAGATTTCGCAAACTTTCGAGGATTTTCATCGTGCAATTATTGCAGCTTTTAGTTTTAATGGAGATCAAATGGCTTCATTTTACATGAGCAATGAAAATTGGGAACAAGGCCAAGAGATAGGTCTAATGGATATGTCTTTTGGTGAAGAAGATGGGCCTCCAACCATGACAACCGCTGTATTAAAAGATTTTGTAATTGAAAAGGAACAAAAAGTGTTGTACATCTACGACTTTCTTAAAATGTGGGTGTTCTATATTGAGCTAATTGAAGTGAAACAAAGAGAAATTGAGCAGCAATATCCATGTCTCGCGTTGTCCTTTGGAGATACTCCCAATGAAGATGAAAAGGATATTGAAGGTCATTTTTCAGAAACAGAACCAACTCAAAAAGAGCCCCAATCGAAAGCATCTGAAATTGATGAAATTTTAAATGAATACAACGATGAAATGACTTCTGAAGAAGGGTTTGAGAACATCGATGATTACGATCTTTGAGACTTCTTAGCTAGGAAATTTCTTTTTCCTTTTCAACGAATCGAACTCCATAATCAACCAATTTTTCTAAAACGGGCAAATAAATTTCTTTCTTCAACGGAAGCTGTACCCCTTTTATCGTAATGGTCCCATTCAGTATCATTTCAGCACAAATTGCTACCGGTAAGCCAACAGTATCACTCATTGCTGTATAAATCTGGTTTTGTCCAATATATACCATTGAAGACTGTATTTCTTTTTTCTTTCCATCGTGAATAAATCCAAACTTGTGCCACATCACAATCATGTCTTTATCCTCTTCTTCTAAAGACCATTTATCCATTAATATTTTCTGCAGTAATTGAGCCGGAGTTCCATCTTTACCATAATTAATCGGTACATTTTCAAATATTCCCAACCATTCTAATTTTTCCCAAATGGTATCATCTTGATCTATCTTCAGATAATGCCGAAGTTTTAATTCGACACTGTCATAGGAGATGTATCGCAGAAAAGAATTGATATACTCTCTTTTCGTCATGTCTTTAGATCCTTCTATAACGTACGAATCATCTGTGCATCCCAACTGGATAAAGATATCCCAAGCTCGACAAAACCCTACTCGCCTCAATGTACCTCTATAAATCGTATCAATATTTTCAAGGCCGTAAATCGATCGGTACTTTAATGAATCTCGATTCGCATAACCTTCAAACTTTCCGTATCCTTCTATTTCAATAAATTCTGTCCTCCGAAATAACTTTGTGTAAGGAATATACTTGTATTTGCCGTTGTGAATGAACTTCGCTGCTCCACCCTGCCCTGCTAAAACAACGTTTCTTGGATTCCAAGTATTTATATTTCCACGGATTATTTTCGCTTTCGGGTGCTAATAATCCACCAGTAAAAGATTCAAATTGAAATATTTCTGCACCTCTAGCTTCAATTTCATCTAAAATCTTCTGTGCTGACATATGATCTATACCTGGATCAACTCCAATCTCATTCATGATTATGATATCTGCTTCAACCGCCGCCTCATGCAGTTCTTTCATCTCATTTGAAACATACGAAGGGGTAATCACGTCTTTACGGTACTTGACACAATCTTTAGCTATATCAATATGAAATCTCGCAGGAAGCATGGAAATGACTACATCACACTTTTGTATTTCTTCTGCTCTAGCGTCAGGATCCAATGCATTAAATGAAAAGGCTTCACCTCTTGGGTGATTCTCAATGCGTTCTTCAGCTAAGTTCAAATCAACATCTCCAAGTCTGATTAACCAATCATTTTTTTCAGCTTGATCCAATAAATATTTAATTGCACTGGAAGCTGATCTTCCCGCTCCAATAAATAAGATCTTTTTCATTCGTTTTTGTTCGTGTTAGGCCTTCGAATGTAATAAGAACTAAAAATAGTACAAGGGTAGACTCGGTTGAATTATCAACAAGTATTCATTTCTGCAATTATTTTTGAGAAAATATCAATTCTTTAGATTGGTTTTTAATTGTTCAATGGGTACAATTACCAGTTGGAATTACTTCTCGGCTTTTATTACTTTAGTTGGAATGAATGGAAATTATCTTAGAGCCCTTGGCCCAGGAATTCTTTTTGCCAGCACCGCCATCGGTGTATCTCATCTTGTTCAATCCACGAGAGCAGGCGCAGATTATGGCTTCGATTTGGTTTGGGTAATTATTTTGGCCAACCTGTTTAAATACCCATTTTTTGAATATGGTTCAAGGTACGCCAATGCCACCAAAACCTCCATTATTGATGGATATAAAAAAATGGGACAATGGATGCTTTGGCTGTATGCCTCCGTAACGCTTGGCTCTATGTTTTTTGTGATTGCCGCAGTTGGTTCAGTTACTGCCGGATTTCTTCAGAATTTATTTGGCATTCAGTTTTCATTACTAGGGTTTGACCCTTTCTTCACTACCACTATTATCGTATTTGCCGTAAGTGGGTTAATTCTGATACTTGGAAAATATAAAGTACTCGATAGCATGATAAAAGTAATAGGCGCAGTATTGCTATTAGCAACCCTAACCGCTTTTTTTCTGACCCTATCAAAAGAACAAGCGGCAATCGATCCAACATTTATTCCCAAAAATCTATGGACCTCAGAAAATGTACTTTTCTTGATTGCTCTAATGGGATGGATGCCTACGGCCATTGACCTCAGTAGTTGGAATAGTTTATGGACCATTGAAAGAATGAAACAAACTGGCTACCAACCAACATTGAAAGAAACCCTGTTTGATTTTAATTTTGGCTACATTACTTCGGCAATACTTGCGCTTGTTTTTGTCACTCTTGGAGCCATTTTAATGTATGGAACCGGAAATCCAATAGAAGAAAGCTCAGCAAAGTTTGCCAACCAAGTAGTGCAGTTATATACAGAAGCTATAGGAGATTGGAGCTATTTTCTTATCGCAACTGCAGCATTTGCTATTATGTTTGGGACCTGTATCGCTGTTTTAGACGGGTATGCACGAGCCATGGGGAGAACCACAGAGTTATTGTTTAAGTCCAATAAGCAATTCTATTTGAGTTGGCTCATCTCAGGTGCACTGGGTGGAATAGGATTGATTTACTACTATTTAGTTTATCTTAAATCCATTGATTCGGGATTAGCAGGAGTTGGTTTTAAAAGACTTGTAGATATCGCTACGAGCATCTCTTTCATCATTGCTCCAATTATTGCTATTGCTAACTTTAATTTAGTCAGCAAGAAATATGTTGGAGATAAAATACCGCCTATTTGGTTAAAAGCTTTAAGCTATCTTGGAATTTTATTTCTAATTGGCTTTTCAATCTTTTATTTCATTGCACCTTATGTATTTTAACACATTTTATTTTATTTGATTTTGTCTTAGAACGATGCCGAATCGTTTTGTACTTTTAGTGATATCAAAAAATTGCCATGAGAACAGTATTAATAATTATTTTGTGGAGTGCTTCCAACCTTGGTTTTGGACAGTGGACGTCTAAATTCCCTAGCAAATCACATCAAGTAAACCTCAACGAACTTTCTAAAGAAGATCACAGATATTTTGAGATACAAAACCTAGAGGCTCCTATTCCTGGTGGAAATTCTGAAAAAGAACAGATCCTAAAATTAAAAGAAGAATTGTCAATAAAATATCCTAGGAAACAAGCCGCTGCTAATCAGACTCAAAAGTCTTTAGCTGCAGACCCAATAATTCAAAACGGTTATGAAGGCAATGCGCCAGGTGGAAGTGTTCCCTGTGATAATACTTTAGCAATTAGTAACTCCGGCATTGTTATGACAGCAAGAAACTCTTCATACCTGATTTACGACACAAATAATGATTCAATTATGGTGAGTGGACCACTTAGAGACTTTATTCCTGGTATTCCTGGTGCGCTTAATGATTACGATCCAAAAGTAATTTATGATCCCATGGAAGATCGTTTTATATTGTTGTTTTTACTAGGAAATTCACCTCCTTCAACTTATATCGTAGCTTGTTTCCCAGAAACTTCAGACCCAACTGGTAATTGGAACATGTACTATTTAGATGGTGACCCATTCAATACGGGTCATTGGTCTGATTACCCTGCTATGTCCCTTTCTGAAGAAGAACTGTTTATCACCATTAATTTATTGATTCCTGGTGGTTCATGGCAGACGTCTTTTCACCAAACTATTATTTGGCAAATAGATAAAATGAATGGTTACAATGGTGACCCCGCTCTTAACACAATTATTTGGGACGACATCGATGAAGGCGGTCTGATGATTCGTAATATGCACCCTGTTCGTGGAGGAATCTATCCAAAAGGTCCCAATCAATATTTTGTATCTAATAGAAATTTTGCCGCACAAAGTGACTCGATCTACCTAATAGAAATAACCAATACCATTGCCAGTGGAGCAGCTACTCGAAACACAACGTTATTGCATTCTGGTAACGACTACTTCTTGTCACCAAGTGCAAGACAATCCATTACAGACAGCTTGCAAACCAATGATTCTCGAGTGCTGGGTGCCATTTGGGAAAATAACGAGATTCATTTTGTTCAAAACTGTATGGATACCTCATCAGGAAATTCGGCAATTTATCACGGTGTGATTTCTAATGTTTCCAGTGGTTCTTATGTTTGTTCGGGTAATTATATTAGCGACCCAGTGCGAGATTTTGGCTATCCAAATATTGCACATATTGGCGAAACCTCTTCTGATGATAAATACATTATTGCTTTTGAATACGTTTCGCCTATAGATAGTGCAGGTACTGCTTGTGTTCATTACGATGGTGTAGATTATTCCAACATTAACATTATTAAAAAAGGCGAAGGCGTATTGAATCGCTTATCTGGAACACAAGAACGATGGGGAGATTATACGGGCATTCACAAAAAATACAATCAGCCATGCGCGGTGTGGTGTTGCGGCACTTTCGCCCGAAATGACGATGGTTACGGTGCCTGGATTAGTGAACTTCGCACGCAAAGTGCGGCTTGTGCAAGTAATGTAAACATCGAAGAAGAAAGTTTAATTACCCATGAATTGAAACTTTACCCTAACCCTTCCATCGATTTAGTTGAAATTAAATTCTCCATGCCCAAAAGTCGTAATGCGCAAATAAATGTTCTTGACATGAATGGACGAATCATCGAACAATTGTACAATGGACTTTTAAAAAAGGGTGAAAATTTACTTAGCTTTTCGGTTTATCATCTATCCTCAGGGCAATATCAATTAATTATCAGTACCGATAACCAGTCAATTAGTACGAGTTCCTTCTTTAAAGATTAAATTAAAGATGTCGATCTTCAGTTTCTTAATGAGAAAATAAAGTAATGCCTTAATGCGTGCATATTTATTCCAGAATTCAATGAGAGCCAAACTATTGTTCTTCCTGGTTTTTACTTCCCTGACATCTCTTAGTCAAACGAAAATTGAAAACACGAAAATGAGTTGGTTTAAAGATGCGAAATTGGGCATTTTCATCCATTGGGGTATATACGCTGTGAATGGAGTTAGTGAATCCTGGGCATTTTACAATGAACAAATCAGTCATGAAGATTATTTGAAGCAATTAGATGGGTTTACAGCAAAAAATTACAATCCTAACCTTTGGGCTGACCTCATTAAAGAAAGCGGTGCAAAATACACTGTGATTACCACAAAGCACCACGATGGATTCGCACTTTGGAATTCTAAACACGGTAATTTAAATGCGTTTAAGCATTCAGCAGCTAAAACAGACGTATTGTCTCCTTTTATTGAATCAATAAAAAAAAATGATTTGAAGGTAGGTTTGTACTTTTCTTTACCTGATTGGAGCCACTCGAACTATACCCATCACACAAAAAACATTAAACGTTATGCTATAAAAGAGGACACCGTTCGCTGGAACCTGTTCACCAATTATTTCACCAACCAATTAGAAGAATTAAGTTATCGGTATCATCCAGATTTATGGTGGTTCGATGGAGATTGGGAACATAATGCAAAAGAATGGGGCATAAAAAGAATAAAAACACAATTAAAAAAACACAATCAAAATGTTATTTTTAATTCCAGACTATGCGGCCTAGGAGATTACAAAACACCAGAAATAGGCATTCCAATTACGCGACCTAATACCGATTATTGGGAATTATGTGTTACCATGAATGATTCTTGGGGCTACTTTCCAACGGACTCAAATTACAAAACTCCCCAACAAATAATTGATTTATTTGTAGACTGTATTAGTAAAGGAGGAAATTTATTGCTAGATATTGGACCAAAAGCTGACGGAACTATTCCGAAAGAACAAATTCACCTCTTAAGAGAACTAGGTAAATGGAATAGAAAACACGAAGAAGCTGTTTACAATACCATCAGCGGAATACCCTACGATTATTTTTATGGACCTACATCTCTGTCAAAAGACAGCACCAAATTGTATTTGTACGTGAGAGACATTCCAAAGAATGGCGAATTAATTCTAAAAGGAATAAGTACTAAAATTAAACAGATTTCAATGGTAGGTTCTGACACAAAATTGCAACACAAAATTTTTTGTAAAGTGCCGTGGAATACTTATCCGGGAATAAACTACATCACCATTCCTATACAAGAAATAGATACCTATTGTACGGTTGTCAAAATCGAATTTGACACTAAAATCGACCTTTATGAAGCCCCCTAAAACAAATCAAAATAACTAAATTTTGAGCATCAATGGCCTTTTACCGAATCAACATCAATCGATAGGTTTTACTTGAGTTACTTGACGAAATACGTAAGTAATAAGTTCCACTTCGTTCGCCGTTAAGATCAAACCTAACGACTCCCTCGTTTGAGCCTGACCTTCGAGTTTTAATTAATTGACCTACGATGTCAAAAATTTCAAAGTTGAGTTCTTTTGCACCAGACACCTGATAATTTACTTTAAAAACTTCACTTGTTGGATTGGGGTAGATTAATACATTCCAAGAATTATTTTCTACGATCAAAGCAGGCGCACTTATCTCAAATGAATCGACTACCATACATCCTAAAGCATCTTCTACATTTAGAGTATACCATCCAGGCAGCAAAGAATCAATATTAAACACGGTGTCGCCATTGCTCCATAGCACTTCAAAAGGTCCGGTTGGTGAACCAGTTAAACTGATTGAAATTGCACCATCAGCGCAAGTTGGACAACTCGCATCAGCAACAGATCCCACCAGTCCATAAGAGGAACTAGAAAGAACCACATAGTCCATTGTTTTTGTGCATCCGGTTCCCTGATCTATTATTTCTACTGAATAATTACCTGCAGTTAAACCGGTTATGTCTTCTGTAGACTCCCCATTAGACCATGTAAAAGTAAATGGCCCAACACTCCCACTCAAATTTAAATCAATTGAACCATTACCAAAACCACAACTATCCGACTGAATGACATCAGTTATTGTAAACCCTATGGTATCGTTAATAACAACGGTAATCGAGTCTATACAACCGTCATCTAAGTTCGTTACGGTTGCTACATAGGTATTTGCTGACAATCCACTGATGTCTTCTGTTGTGTCTCCTGTATTCCAGCTGTAGTCAAAAGGTCCTGATCCACCTGCCACGGATAAATCAATACTGCCTGTTCCGTCACTGCAAAACTCGTGAGTTGCTGTGTATGAACTTGAGAAACTAAAGCTGTCGTTAATTGTTGTGTCCATTGTACCAATACAACCAGAACCATCGTCAATGGTTACAGAATAAGTTCCTGCAACAACACCAAATAAGTCTTGGGTTGTAGCACCATTGCTCCAACTATATGCATAAGAAGAAGATGGCGGCGAAACATAAATATCAATGATTCCATCATTTCCGCTGCAATTCTCATCACTAACATTAACATAAATTGAGGAAAAGGTAAGTGTGTTACCTATTGTCTCTATGGTCTCTATGCTACAACCATCAGCATCCTCAACAGTTACCGTATATGTACCCGTAAAGAGACCATTTAATGGGGTGCCAGATTGAAGTACTCCATCAAGATAATAAGAGAAGGTACTAGAACCTATTGCGACTACATCAATCTCTCCAACTCCCGTAGCACAATGGTCATCTTCAATAGAAATTGAAGAAAATGCAAGTAACGAATTGTAAGTACTGTCCACTTCAAAGATTTCCGTTCTAGTGCAGCCAGTACCATCTGTAATTTCGAGTTCATAGGAGCCGGCGGTTAATCCTGAAATACTCGTGTTTGCACTTGCAGGACAAGCTCCAGTAAAGCTGAATAAGGGACCTACAGGAGGGTTTGGTCCCTGCATAAAAATTATTGCTCCTGATGCATCCAACAAATTGAATGAAACTTCACCATCAAAAGCACCTGCACTCCAAATTAACTCTACATTTTCTCCATCACAAACTTCAAATGTTTCCATATTTGCTCCACCACCGAAAACGGTAAATGTTCCAATGGAAACCCCATCAATTACTACTTCTACCGTAGCACCATTCCAACTCGTGCTTGCATCAAACATATCTAAAGTATAATCACAACAAGTTTGCCCAGAACCAGCACCATCCCAACTAAAAGAATAAGGTGATAAACCTCCAGATACAGCGACAAAAACACTGCCATTATCATCATTACACAGTTCGTGTTCAACAGAGGAGGTAATACTAAAACTATCATCACTTATAATCGAACCTGAATAATTTAAAGCACATCCTGTTTGATCTGTTACTGTACACGTATATAGTCCCGAGGTGAGGCTAGTTAGGTCTTCAGTAGTTTCTCCATTCGACCAGCTAAAGACATAAGGTATGGAGCCACCTGATATCGAAAGATCAATAGCACCTGTGCTGTCTTGACAAATTTCATTGGTAGTGATCGAACCAGTAATCATAATTCCAGTGGTCACATTTAAAATATCAATTGAACCTACTGCAGAACAACCTAAAGAGTTTGTTGCGATCACCTCATAATTCCCTGCTGTTAAACCAGTAATATCTTCCGATATAGAACCGTTAGACCACGAAAATGCATACACATCAGGCAACGAAACGGTTAAGTCTATCATTCCTGAAGAATCTCCACAACTTTCATCCGTTGCGACCAATGCAATAGTAAAACCAGGGTCAGTAATAATCGTTGTATCAATCGTGCCGGTACAACCAGAGCCATCACTTACCGTTAAACTATAGTACCCAGCCATGATACCTGAGAGATCCTCAGTCGAAGCTCCGGTATTCCATAAATATGAATACGCGCCAGAAGGAGAAACGGTCACATCAAGAGCTCCATTACTCAAACCACAATCTTCGTCAGTAACATTAGAGAAACTTAACTCGAAAGGAAGAATATCATTTATCGTAATGTCTTGTTCTACAGTACATCCATTCTCATCTTCAATAACAACATTGAATACTCCGGCACCAATTCCAAACCAATTTGGAAATGTCGTCGAATTCCCATCTAAATAATACGTGTAAAATGTTCCACCAGTGGCAGTAACACTTAGATCTCCTCCTATACCACAATTTGCATCAACGGCAGTAATGGTAGAAAAATCAAGTAAATAATTCCAAGAGCTGTCAACTACATATGTTTGAGAATAACTGCAGCCTACATCATCGGTAATGGTTAAGTCATAGGAGCCCGCATTTAATCCATTAATCGATGAAACATTCGTACCTGTCCCTGGACAGGCAGATACGAAACTATGCAGAGACCCGACAGGTGGGTCTATTCCCTGCGTAAAGATTACTGTACCAGCAGGATCACTTAATGTAAATCCAACCTCTTCATCCCAAGCACCAGAATTCCAGAAAAGCTCTACATTGTCTCCATTGCAAACCTCGAATGTTTCTGTATTTGCCGATCCACCACCAGGAATAGTATGGTTACTCGTAAGAACACCATTAATTTCAACGTCAATAGAAGCACCGTTCCACCCATCTCCGAAAGAATCTGTCATGTCAATCGTGTAATCACAACAATTACCTGACCCCCCTCCAGACCAAGTAAATGTATATGGAGATATTCCACCAACTACAGTAACCGTAATACTTCCATCACTATTATCACATAATTCATCTTGAATTACTTCAGTTATCACTAAACTTCCACCCGTATTAACAACGTCTCCAGAATAATTTAAAACGCAGCCCGATAAATCCGTGATTTGACAGGTATAAACCCCAGATGATAAACCTGAAATATCTTCTGTAGTTGCTCCATTAGACCATAAAAATGCATAAGGTAATGAACCTCCTACTAAAGTCAAATCAATGAATCCAGTTCCATCACCACAATTCTCATTCTGAATATTAGCACTGGACAACACCAATCCTGTAGTCACATTACTGATTAGAGTATCTAGGATTAAAGAACAACCTGCTCCATCTCCTACTGTTACTGCGAAACTACCTGCAGCTAGCCCCGACAAATCCTCTGTAACAGACCCGTCAGACCAAATAAAATCATAGGGTGCAAAACCTCCCGTAACAGTTAAATCTATCGCCCCTGTTGAATCTCCGCAATTCTCGTCCGTTACGCTTGTAATTTCTGCCATAAAACCACCCGTATTGTTTACAATAGTAATGGATGTTGATACCATACAACCGAAATTATCAAGAACGTCCACAGAATAGGTTCCTGCTACTAATCCAGCTAGATCTTCTGTAGTTTCTCCACTTGTCCATAAATAAGTTATCGGCGCATTTCCACCAGAAACGTGCAGGTCAATTGACCCACCCTCATTACCACAACTTTCATCCATAAAAGAAACACTATCAATTGATAGTGAACCTGTATTACTATTTATCAGAAATGTTTGGCTCACCGTACAACCGTTAAAATCGGTTACCAGCAAATCGTAGTTACCGGAAATCAATCCGTCCACATCTTCAGATATTGCTCCATTAGACCAATCAAATGTAAGTGGTGCTGTACCTCCTGTTATGGTAATATCAATTGACCCCTCAGCATTTCCGCAAATTTCATCTGAAACCGTTGCGCCAGAGATAGCTAGACTCCCTCCAGCATTATTTATTTCTTCTGTATGCGAAATTGTGCAGCCATTACCATCGGTTATTTGAACACTATAAGAACCAGCAGACAAACCTGTTAAGTCTTCACTCGTTGAACCATTCGACCATGAAAAATCAATAGGAGCAGCACCTCCAACGACAGTAATATTTATAGATCCCATTCCATTTCCACATGCTTCATCTGACACGACAGAGGCTGAAACGGCTAATGCTCCAGCGTTGTTTCCGACACTAGTGGATATAGGTAATTCACATCCGTTTTGATCAGTTACTGTACAGGTATAAATTCCCGACGTAAGACTATTCAAATCTTCTGTTGTAGCTCCTGTGTTCCACAAAAAATTATAAGGCGGTAGGCCCCCACTAACACTAACATTTAATGAGCCTAAACTATTACCGCATTGTTCATCAAATACAATGACATTGTCTAAAGACAAAGTGCCTGGATCATTAGATAGCACCACCATTCCTGTACTTAGGAAACATCCATTATTATCAGAAATATCACAAGAATAATTTCCTTGTGCTAATCCAGAAATATCCTCTGTTATTGCGCCATTAGACCAAGAGAAAAGTACCGGAGCACTTCCACCCGTTACAACAAGATTAATTTCCCCTAACCCATTACCGCACAGCTCATTGCTCACAATAATACTATCAACAGAAAGTGTTCCCGGTATGTCAGTCAAATTAAAGGAACTGAAACTTGTACACCCCGCGGTATCAGATACGGTTACATCATACAATCCAGCCGTCAAACCCGAAATATCTTCTGTTGTTTCCAATGTGCTCCACAAAAAAGAGGGAGCACCATTAGCACCCGTAACCGTAATATCAAAACTACCGATACCTGCACTACACGTATCATCTACAATTAAAGCTGATATAATTAATGACCCTGGATTATTGACTACTTCAAGATTACCTGTTGTTACTGAACAACCAGATCCATCGGTGATTGTACAAGAATAGTTTCCGGCACTTAAACCAACTATATCTTGTGATGTTTCTCCAGTATTCCAAAGAAAAGTATAACCTCCTGAGCCAGTAATATCCAGAAGAATTGAACCCGAACCATTTGAGCATATTTCACTGGTAATTGTTGGTGTAACAGCTAATGAAGTAGTGCTATTATTTACCTCATAAGACCCACTTACTTGACAACCCGTGTTATCACTTACCTCTACTATATAGGTGCCTGCAATTAATCCCGATAAATCTTCTGATGTTGAGGCATTAGACCATAAAATAGTGTAGGGTAAAGAACCTCCAGAAAGAATCAAATCAATCGATCCATTTCCATCCCCACAATTTTCATCAATCACTATTGCATTGTCAATGTTAAGTGTTCCAGGTATGTTGTTTATTATTTCAGAATGTGCTGTAACACAACCCACTGAATCACTCACAGTAACTGTATATGTTCCTGCAGAAGCATTTAACAGATCTTGAGATATTGATCCGCTTGACCAACTGTAGGTAAATGGTGTTGTTCCTCCCGACACATCGATATTGATTGCACCAGAACCATTGCCACAAATCTCATCTGTTACAAAATTAGTCGAAACAGAAAGTGATGATGGGGCATTGAACAGATCTAATGCGCCTGTTGATGTTTCGCAACCGTTTGCATCTATAATTACGCAATTGTATACTCCCGCAGAAAGACCTGACAAATCTTCAGTTACAGCACCAGTATTCCATAAAAAATCTATTATAGATCCACCGGAAACTTCTAAATCAATACTTCCTAGCGCATTACTACACTGTTCATTGTTTATGGTAATGTTATCCAAAGACAACGAACCTGAAGTATTCAAAACAGTGTAGACATTAGTGACTAAGACACAACCGGAAAAATCGGTAATTGTACAGGTGTAATCACCGGCATTTAAATTAGATAAGTCTTGTGTCGTCTGACCCGAATCCCATGAAATGGTTAATGGCAAATTACCCCCTACAATATTCAAATCAATTTCACCAATTCCAGCATTGCATGTATCATTAACGACAGATCCTGTTTCCACAAGTGTCCCCGTATTGTTATTGATAATAGCAGTATCTGAAATAGAACAACCCGTCGCGTCGGTTATAATTACAGTATAGGTTCCAGAGGAAAGCGCATCAATATCCTCTGTTGATTCTGCATTCGACCAAGTATATGAATAAAGCAAAGAACCTCCAGTAACAGATAAATCTATTGATCCAGACCCATCACCGCATGTCTCATCAATCACATGAATACTTGACACTTCAAAAGAACCACTAGAATTAGGAACAACAATCGTGGCAGAATCTTCGCATCCTTGAGCGTCATTAACGTAAACGGTATAGGTGCCAGACACTAATCCCGTTAAATCTTCAATTGAAGGGCCATGACTCCAAGAAACATTGTACGGGTTAACAGGGTCAGTAACCGTTATATCAATAGATCCAAGGCCGCTTAAGCAAGTGTCAGACAATGCAGTTATGTTGGTAATGTCTAAATAACAAAACCCAGAGCATGCGCTAACATCATTAAGCACTGTGAAATTCTCATCTATTGAACAACCATTACCATCGGTAACAGTCAGGTCATATGCCCCACCGGACAATCCAAATATATCGTCTGTGAATTCACCACTTGACCAAGAAAAACCATAGGATCCAGTTCCTCCAGAAGCTGAAACTTGAATACTGCCGTTACCCGTTCCACAAACCTCGTTAACAAGTGCCTCAAGATCAACTACTATTAACGGCATTTCGCCTACCGTAATGTCTTCACTATAAACGCAACCATCCGCATCTGTAATCGATGCGGTATAAGTCCCTGCCATCAGCCCAGTAATGTCTTCAGTAGTAGGTCCATGCGCCCAACTAATAGCATAACCGGGTGTTCCTCCCGAGATAGATATATCAATCGAAGCATCAGCACCGCCAGCACATGTGGCATCGGATAAAATCGAAGAAATATTTATAGAGCTAATGTTGTTTAATAAAAATGTCGCTGAATCTACACAAGAGGTAGTATCCGTAACCCAAATCGTATAGGTTCCACCCGAAATACCAACTAAATCTTCCGTCGTCGCCCCATTTGACCACAAATAAGTAAATGGTCCGTGTTCGCCAATCACATCAACATTTATTTCCCCATCGGAACCTCCACAAGTAGCTTGAGTAATAAAGCCTCCAATGTTTAATCCTTCGGGCTCTTCGATAACAACCGTAGTATCTGGCAAATCCGAAAGCAAGGAAATATTCCACTCAAAAATATATCCATTATCAAGACCGTAATTATCAGTTACTTCTAAGGTCCAAATTCCATTTAATTCAGCCCCCAACAATTGATCTAACGGTTCGAATGATGCGTATGAGCCAGCGATTAAATAATTATCTGTGTAATTGTGTCCTTGCGAATCAGTATAATTTCTTACCCACGTATTTGATTCTGCAACCATCGTTCCCCACGTCGGTGATTCGTTCCAACAATAATCGTATCCTACTCCTGGATCAGTAAGTGTCGAACTAGCTCCACCATCAACAGGCCCAGTCGCTATTGGCTCACCTAAATCACAGGAACCACCTCCAGGGAAATCCTTAAGAAGGACAGATTCTCCAGACGGAGCAATTATTCTAATACTCAAATCACCCAAATAAGAATGCTCTAAACTGGCACATATCTGCTGAAGTTGACTAATAGTGTCAAGTGTTGCTCCTGTATCAAATCCTGCAATAACAATATCACTGGTATATGTAACACCACTTCCATCAGGTAAGAAAGTTTGACCGGCATCAAAAGCCCCTCCAATAACTAATGCATCTGCCTTGCAACCGTAAAAATCATATACCTGAACCGTATATTCTCCAGCGGCTTGATTACCAATAGGAGAAACGGTATAATTGTTTACATTGCCTGAGGAGTCTGTCACTTCATACGTGTACGGCGGAAACCCACCAACGGCATTTACCGTAATAACTCCAGTACTGTCCTCGTGACATAATAAGTCTATTCCATTCAAATCAAATTCAATAGGTTGGGCATCATCTATCAACAAAACAGCGGTATCAATCGGAGAACAAGCATCTGGCTGATATATAATATAGATGGTTTCTTGCCCCTCGGTAATGCCATCTTGAATTGAATTAATAATAACAGACGCTGATGTCTGACCAGCTGGAATGGTGAGTAAAGTATCGATGAATTGATAGTCAACTCCATTGGTTGCTGATCCCATCACCCAATAGGAAATATCTGTATCTGTCGCAGATGGATCGGCAATACTGAAAGTAAAAGAAGCGGGGATACATCCTTCAAGAGCAATACCGTCTGAATTAACGGTTTCTGTTTGAACAGTAATATCTTTTGTAAAACCAGAAAAATAACCAGCAGCTCCAATATTTCCAGATAAATTTATAAGTGCTACCCTTGCTAAGTCATCTGAAGAAACCTGCACATCACCAGTATATCCTGCAGCAAGTTTATAGGTAACATAATCTGACGTCCCAACCACAGCATCTCCCGGCCCTTGTAAAATCCCGTTAACATAGACATTAGATCCCGTGTTCGCGATGATGTTAATTAGAGCAGTGCCAATTGAGTCCACATTTGGAAGCCTAACATCCTTGCTGCCAGAACAGCCAACCGGTGGAAGAAAATTCAATCCACATTGCCGTTCATTGTCATCTGTAAGGCCATCTCCCCCATTCGCCATTTGATAAACAAATACATCTTCTGAAGATTGCAAATAAAGATTGTCATTGGCAGAAAAAGACGTTCCATCAATAACATAATAATCCCCAGCATTGATGGTAGCTGTGGCAACAGCGCTTCCATCTAAAAAAAGATCAGTGCCATTAACGGTTCCAATCACCATGGTTTTTTCGTTATCAATCCCCTCTCCTTTAATCAAAACATACTCGTTGCCAATTTTATCAATAGGTACGATTTGATCAATACCAATGTCTCGACCAGCCGCTTGAGAGCCACCCACAATCGCATTGCCACCTAACCATGTGCCCGAATTCACACAGATCGGTTTATCAGATGTAATGTGGGTTCCGTTAACTCCATTAACATTATTCGTGGCAGCAGCCTCATCAAGAAATGCAGCCATCACATAGGTTTCTCCTGCATCCAAAACGATCAGTACATCAGGCGAAGTTAAAGGAGTCCCAACAGGAATAGTACCCCTGAAAATAACACCCGCTGAAATATCAGATATGTTGATTGTCGTGTTATCCTCGGTTGCCATAATTCCAAAAACGTTGCTTTTTCGCCAATCATTTCCACTATGATTAAACATGTGACCGGTTCTAAAATCTGTTCCTAAAGCTGCATTTCTTCCTTTTGACGTAAGCGACATTGCTTGAGGATTTGCAAACACCCTAAAATTGACATAAAATGCCTCTGGAGCTTCCAGAATCAAGCCCTTATCTGTTTTTATCGAATTTAATTCCGCTTCTGTAACCAAGAATTGTGAGCCTGAACCACAAGCAATGGGCACAGAAACTGAAGCAGCTGCAGATACCGCTACCGTATTGATTGGGGTTCCAGTACCATCAGTAATTGTAACGTTAAATGGTGTAATAGAAGGCGTACTGATAACAGCATAATGACAACCAAAATCTTCTCTACCAAAAACAGGTGGTATGAAATGTTTTACATCTAATTGCGCAAAATAATTTAAACCCGACAGCAGAAAAACTATAATTATGGCAATTCTAAGGAAAATAATCATCGTGAATTTTAGTTTATCGATTCAACTTGAAAGCTATGGAATTACTGATTCTTAGACAAGAAACACGACAAAAAACGATGTTGCCTTTTAAGGTTACAATTTGATTCCTAAAACACCTTAAATCGTAAAATAAAAGAGGTAACGATTAATACGTATTGTCATCTGTACAACATAGATTCCATTTTTATTCAGAACAAAAAAATTCAGTGTCGTTTAGATAAAAACCCAAAGACAAAATTAAATCAAAACTTCATGATTCATAATTCACCTGAATCATCTACGCGCTAATTTTCTAATCCAATCCTGAAAGTAAGAACCATACAGATTTTTTCTTTTAGCATTTCCGACCATAATTCGGTACATTTGTTGGTCCAAAACAAAGGGTATGCCGAAAGAAAATCCAGTCATGGCTGAGGAGAGCGAAATTAGTTTTGAAATTTTCAAAGCCGAAGTCTTAAATGATTTCAGAATTGCAAATATCAGCAGAGAAGCTTCACTTCTAGGGCGTAGAGAAGTGCTTACTGGCAAAGCAAAATTTGGAATTTTTGGTGATGGGAAGGAGCTTGCTCAATTAGCGATGGCAAAACAATTCAAGAATGGCGACTGGAGATCAGGATATTACAGGGATCAGACATTCATGATGGCCATAGATCAGCTTTCGGTAAAAGAATATTTTGCTGCATTGTATGCACACACTGACCTTCACCATGAGCCATCATCAGCAGGTAGGCAAATGGGTGGTCATTATGCAACAAGAAGTCTAAATGATGATGGGACATGGAAAAATTTGATGGCTCAAAAGAACTCATCTGCAGATATTTCACCAACTGCTGGTCAAATGCCGAGATTACTTGGTTTAGCTCAGGCCTCAAAAATATTTCGTAATGATAAAAATTTGCATGGGCTAACTGAGCTTACCAACAAAGGGAACGAAGTTGCTTTTGGCACTATTGGAGATGCCAGTACTTCGGAAGGTTTATTTTGGGAAACGATTAACGCTGCAGGTGTACTTCAAGTGCCGATGGCTATGTCAATATGGGATGATGGTTATGGGATTTCTGTTTCAAAGGAATACCAAACAACCAAAGAATCGATTTCCGTAGCCCTTTCCGGTATGGAGAAAAAAGACGGTGACAAAAACGGATATAAAATTTTCAAAGTTAAGGGATGGAATTATCCAAGTCTCTGCACAACCTATGAAGAGGCAGTTGAATATACAAGAAAATACCATACACCATCTTTGATTCATGTTGAAGAGGTCACCCAGCCGCAAGGACATTCTACATCAGGTTCTCATGAACGTTACAAAACGCCAGAGCGATTAGCTTGGGCAAAAGAATTTGATTGTATTAATCAATTTAAACATTGGATCTTAGATTTTGCAAATCACTCTGGAAAAAGCCTTGCTAATTCTGACGAATTGGAAGCCATTGAAAAAGAAGCTAAAAAGTTAGTTCGAGAAGAAAAAGCAAAAGCATGGAAAGATTTTATCAACCCAATAAAAGAAGAACAAGCTCAAGTAATTCAATTCATTTCATCTTTATCAGCTGAAAGTAAGAATGGACCTTTTATTTTAAAGATAAAAGCTGATTTAGAACAAATTAGTGAACCCATTAGAAAAGACATTGTTTCTGCAGCTAAGAAAGCAGTTCGACTTACCAGAACAGAGAGACTGGATGCTAAAAAGGTACTCATTGATTGGTTAAATTCTTCAAAATTATTCAATGAAGACAGATACTCCAGCTACCTTTATTCCCATTCTGCAGCAAACGCATTAGCCGCCAAGCAAGTTTTACCAACATATCCCGACGTGGAAAAAATGGTAGACGGACGAATCATTTTAAGAGATAATTTTGACAAAATATTCGAAAGCAATCCCCTCGTCCTCACCTTTGGTGAAGATGTTGGCAAAATAGGCGGTGTTAACCAGACCATGGAGGGTATGCAAGAGAAGTTTGGTGATCAGCGCGTTTCAGACACAGGCATAAGAGAAGCAACGATTATTGGACAGGGCATTGGTATGGCCATGAGAGGACTTCGTCCAATAGCTGAAATTCAATACCTTGATTATATTTTATACTGCTTACAAATTTTAAGTGATGACTTAGCAACGATTCAGTACAGAACAAAAGGAGGGCAAAAAGCACCTTTAATTATCAGGACTCGAGGCCATAGATTAGAAGGTATTTGGCATGCAGGTTCTCCTATGGCTGGAATAATTAATTTAGTACGAGGCATCTATGTTTGTGTCCCCAGAAACATGACTAAAGCAGCTGGATTCTACAACACCCTACTACAAAGTGATGATGCCGCACTTGTCGTGGAATGTCTAAACGGATATCGATCAAAGGAATCGTTACCACTTAACATAGGTGCTTTTACCACGCCGTTGGGAGTTCCAGAGATAACTAGAACAGGTGATGACATTACAATTGTTTCTTATGGATCTACTTTTAACTTATGCACGAAAGTCGCTGTTGAACTCGAGTCTGCAGGAATATCTGCAGAGCTTATAGATGTCCAAACATTGCTACCCTTTGATACAAGCCATTGTATTGTTGAATCTTTGAAAAAAACAAATAAAATTATTTTTATCGATGAAGATTTACCTGGCGGAACTACAGCGTATATGATGCAAAAAGTATTACAGGAACAAGGTGGATTTTATCACTTGGACTCTGAACCCAGAACACTAACAGCTCAGGAGCACCGTCCTGCATACGGTTCAGATGGTGATTATTTCAGCAAACCCAGTGAAGAAGATATTTTTGATGCGGTATACAACCTCATGCATGAATCAGACCCTATAAAATTTCCAAGTATTTATTAATTTTTAACCCATGCTTGATTGCATTATTCGCTATTCAAAAATCTCCCTACTTCTTTTTGTTAGTAGTAATTATAGCGCTCAGTCAGTGACTGATCGTTTAAACACTCGTCTGGAAAAGATGAACAAAACTAATTTTCAAAAAATTAGGGTTGAATTTGAAAACAACGTCGATTGTTATTACTGGAATCAACAGTTTAAACAAGAAAAAATTTCAAATGTAAAAAGACCGACTTTAATAATTAACAAATTACAAACACAGTCGGATGAATCTCAATTAGTTTTAATAGATAATCTTAAAGCCCAATTTCCATTTGGAGTAAAAAATATTCGACAATTTTGGATTGTTAACATCCTTGTTCTCGAGGCAAATCCAAAAGCTATTCAGTTTATTTCGAACTTTCCAGGCGTTGCTCTTATAGACATAGAAGAAAGTAAAATTCAAATGAATGAACACTTCACCATCTCCAAACAATCCGTCTCAAAAGCCATTGGAAGCCCCGAACCTGGTTTGATTGCCATTAATGCTCCCGCTTTATGGGCCATGGGTTATACGGGCCGCGGTACGGTTGTTTATGATTATGATACCGGCGTATGGCCTGACCATCCGGCCTTTTCCGACCGATTTATGGGTAATTATTTCCCCTTATCTCAATCATGGCTTGGCTATTACAAAGAAAACCCTACTGGATTGTATAATAGTCACGGTACGCATACTTTAGGCACGATGGCTGGTCTTGACACTGCGGTTAATGATACGATTGGCTGCGCATTTGGCGCTTATTGGATTGCCTGCGATCACATTCGGAGCAGTGTTGCTGAATTACCTCCTATTACTGATATGGTAATGGCTTTTGAATGGGCGCTTGACCCTGATGGTAATCCAAGCACAACGCATGACATTCCTGATGTTATTAATAACTCATGGAGGTGGTATGATGACGCTGACACTAATTATTGCAGCGGTTTTGTTGTTAATCTGATGAATGCAATAGAAGCTGCTGGGATTGCCAATGTTTTTTCAGGTGGAAATTTTGGTCCTTCAAATACTACTGTTTCATCACCGCAACGAATCAATACCTCTGATGTAAATACATTTAGTGTTGGAAGTGTGAATGGTAACGCTTCTTTTCCATACCCGATTTCATCTTTTTCTAGTATTGGGCCAAAGCAATGCCCTGGTTCTGGATCCTTAGCGATTCATCCAGAAGTGGTAGCACCAGGACAAAATGTTCGGTCTGCATGGGGACCTTCTGGATATAACAGTATTTCTGGAACCAGTATGGCCGCTCCACATGTATCCGGAGCCTGCTTGCTCTTGAAAGAAGCTTTTCCAACAGCGACAGGGGAAGACATCCTTAGAGCCTTGTATACGACCGCAACAGATCTTGGCACTACTGGTGAGGACAACACGTTTGGAATGGGAATCATTGATTGTTTAGCTGCATTCAATGAACTATCCTTGTCTTATACCCCATCTAACCCCAATTCAGTTGCTTGGGATTTAGCTGTTTTTGATGTAATTAATCCTTCAAATAATGAAGTAACATGCAACACCACTTTTAACCCCTCGATTATTCTAATAAATAAAGGAGACAGCACAATTACCAATATTACCATCACAGATAGCCTCCTGGGCTCTAGCAACATCACTAATTGGGTTGGAATACTCCTTCCCGATCAGCAAGTAACCGTAAATCTTCCAAGTTTTTCATCCAACACCGAGGGCTTAAATCAATACTTTATCAAAACCACAATAAATGATGCCGGTTCTGATGATATGGATATATACAACAATCGGCGCATTACGAGATTCAACATTAGGCCCGAAAAAACTGTTCCCTATCTTGAGAAGTTCGAATCAGGAATTTCAGATAATTGGTTGGTTGTTAATCCTGATGACAATTATACTTGGGAAGCAGATTCTACTGCAGGCTTGCCATGGAATTATCTTTCAGCAACTATTCAGCATTTTTGGTATAACCCAATTGTAGACCAGGAAGACGAACTTATTAGTCCTAATATTGCTACAACAGGAGCAACTCAACTGCACCTGAAATTTGATAGAGCGTACGAAAACCTTAATAGCTCATCAAGACAAGATACGTTAGTGATTTATCTTTCAACAGATTGCGGTGAAACCTGGCCAATCGAAATTTATAAAAAGTGGGGAGCAAATCTAGCATCTATCGATACCGTAAATATAGCCTTCACTCCTTCTCAAAGTCATCATTGGCAAACGGATTCAATTGACATTTCTGCATTTAATACAAGCACCAATATCATGGTGAAATTTATGTCAAAAAACAGAAAAGGTCAAAACCTATACATAGACAATATCAGAATATTTGAATCTCAAGATCCTGTGCTCATTAATAGCACTGAAAAAAACGTATTCTCCATTTATCCAAATCCGACCGATGATATTTGCACAATCATACTACATGAACCCAATGTAGAAGAATTACAACTATTTAATTTGAGTGGAAAACTTCTAGGTGTTTTGCCAATTAAAGACAGAGTAATATTGGACTTATCTGCATATTCATCAGGGGTTTACATAATTCAGGCCGGTCATCAATTTAAACCGATTATTAAAAGGTAATACCATGCCTGAACCATTGAAGGCCTCATTTTGGAATACAAAATATTTGACCAATGATTTTGGATGGGATATTGGCTACCCGTCTCCTCCAATAACTGAATACATCGATCAATTGCAAGATAAGTCCATTTCAATATTAATTCCAGGTTGTGGAAATGGCTATGAAGCAGAATACCTTTGGAAATCAGGATTCAAGAATGTTCATGTACTTGATTACAGCGAAATCGCCTTAGAAAATTTCAGACTTCGAGTTCCAGAATTTCCAATAGAACAAATTCATATTGAAGATTTCTTCACACATACCGGTCAATACTCAATTATTTTTGAACAAACTTTTTTTTGCGCACTAGAACCATCACTTCGGTTGGCATACGCCATAAAAGTTAAAAATCTATTGAAACCTGGAGGCAAGCTTGTTGGATTACTTTTCAATGAAGCCCTTCACGCTGATCGCCCTCCATATGGCGGCAGTTCTTTAGAGTATTTAGGCTATTTCCAACCTCATTTTAATAATGTTTACATGAAAAACTGTTTTAATTCTATTCAACCCCGAATGGGAAGAGAATTATTTGTAATATTCTCTTAAGAAATTAATTTATTGATAGATGAAAACAGAAAAAACGTTAATACTTGATGCCCTTCAGTGCAAACAAAAAATTGATAGAATGGCGCACGAAATCAATGAAAATTTCTTTAATGTCAAAACACTATATATCGTTGGAATTGCCAAAAGAGGATATGCCGTTGCACAACTAATCAACAAAGCCTTACGAGAAATTGTAGAATTTGAGACCAAACTTATTCAAATCGAATTGGACAAAGAAAATCCACAATTATCAGAGGCCACATTAAGTTTCCCATTAGAAAATTTGAACAATCAATCCGTAGTACTAATTGATGATGTTCTTAACTCGGGTAAAACCTTGGTTTATGCCTTAGCACACTTACTACAAGCTGATTTAAAATTAATTAGGACCATAACTATGGTAGATCGTCGCCACAGGCGCTACCCCATTAAAGCTGATTTTGTCGGACTAACATTATCCACTACTATACAGGAACACATATCTGTTGAGTTCAAGGGTTCAGAAATTGAAGTCTATCTCCAATAGCTTCTAAAAGATCCTCAAAAGTGGGGTTCGTAAGCGCCAGTAATGCCTTTTCATAAAACGGTCTACGCCGCTTTAACTCCTCACTAACGTATTTCACTAAATCCACTTTATGTGCATCAATTAATGGTCTGTGGGAATCGCATTTGATTCGATTTACTAATGTTTCAATAGGCCAGTCTAGAAAGACAGTTATACCATTTTCTTTCATCAGAGTCAAATTATTTTCATTACATGGTAAACCACCACCCGTGGCCACAACTGCCTTTTTCTGATTGGTAATCAATTCTTTTAAGACCGCAGACTCCATTTGTCTAAAACGATCTTCACCCTTATTTTCAAACAAGGTCTTAATCGAACAATTAAATCTCGAAGTAATAATTTCATCTGTGTCAATAAATTCAAGCTGCAGCTCTTGAGCAAGCTGATGACCTAAGAATGTCTTACCAGCTCCCATAAAGCCAATAAGATAGATGCAATTGTATTTGCTCGATTCTCTCAAACTTTTAATTTCGTATAAATTTATACAATCAATGAAACTGATTGAAGTTAAAACACTCGCCGATATAAAATTATTTCATCATGCGCCACGTGAAATATACAAGAATGATTCAAATTGGATTCCACACATAACGGCGGATATAGAAAAAATTTTCAATCCAGAAAAAAATAAGCTGTTTGAAAAAGGAAAAGCAATCAGGTGGGTAATGATTGACACTAACCACAATGTTACCGGTCGAATTGGTGCATTTATTAACCACAAGACATCCTTCAGTTTCAAACAACCAACCGGTGGAATAGGGTTTTTCGAATGTATTAATAATCAACAATCTGCCAACTTATTGCTAAACACAGCCAAAGATTGGCTAACGAAAAATGGTATGGAAGCCATGGATGGTCCAATTAACTTTGGTGAAAAACAAGAATTCTGGGGTCTGTTGGTAGATAATTTCACGTCTCCAAGTAGCTATATGATGAATTATAACCCAGAGTACTACAAGTCCTTGTTTGAAGATTATGGTTTCAAGCTATATTATTATCAATATATTTTTAAGCGCGATTTATATGTTCCGGCGCAGCCCGTTTTCGTTAGGAAATATAATCAAATGAATGCAGATCCAAATTACAGAATATCGAACGTTCGCAAGATGAGCTCCGAAACAATTGCAGCTAATTTCAGGTCCGTTTATAATGGAGCTTGGGGTGGTCACGACAATTTTAAAGAGATGCCAAAAAATATAGCGTTGAAAATTGTCCGTGCTTTAAAACCAATAATGGATCCTGATATTGTTGTATTTGTTTTTCACAAAAACGAGCCAATCGCTTTCTATGTTAACATCCCTGAGTTAAATGAAATATTCAAATTCGTTGATGGAAAACTGAATTGGTGGAATAAACTAAAAGTTTGGTACCATTTAAAAAGAAAGACTCCAAAAACAATGGTGGGAATTGTCTTTGGTGTAATTAAAGCATTTCAAGGTAAAGGAATAGAAGGCGCAATGATCAAATGGTCAGAAGACAATATTGTATCCTTAAATAGATATAATGAAACCATTATGACTTGGATTGGGGACTTCAATCCAAAGATGATAAAAGTTTGTGAAAATCTTGGAGCTCAGAAATTTAGAACACTGGGAACTTACAGGTACCTGTTTGATCAAGAAGCTGAATTCGAAAGATGTCCAATAGTAGAATAATCAACTTGCGAGCGCTTTAAAATTACAATACTCCAATTTTTTCCTCAACCTTTTGCAAATCTGCAAAATGAATATATATTTGCACTCGCTTTTAAGAAGCAATGATTCGTTAGCTCAGTTGGTAGAGCACCTCCCTTTTAAGGAGGTGGTCCTGGGTTCGAGCCCCAGACGAATCACAATAATTAAAAAGAGCCGCTGTTGCGGCTCTTTTTAATTATAAGTATTTGCTAATAAACCTAACGGACAAGAGTTACATGTCCTTTGTAAGAGTAATCAAGGTTAGTAGCTTCAGAACGTAGTGAGAGTTTCCACACATATACATCATTCGGAGCCTGAACACCGTTAACAGTGCCATCCCAACCCACATTTGCATGTTGAGATTGAAAAATGACTTCTCCCCAGCGGTTAAAAACCATAAATTGATAAGATGATGGCACATAACCAAGCACACTTGGCATAAATACATCATTTCGAGTATCACCATCTGGCGTAAAAGCATTTGGTGTATAAACAATTAACTCAGGACCTATCACAAGTGGATACGAAATTGAATCCGAACAACCATCAAGTGATGTAACCAGCAACTCTACTACGTAGACACCTGTGTCTGGAAATGTAAAAGAACCCTCAAATGACGTAGATTGATCTATACCTGAAAAATCCCAATTGTAATTAGCACCTCCTGAGCTTAAATTTGTAAACTCAATATCCGCATTGAGCACAGTAGTAGGCTGCGGGCCAAAAGTGAAATCAGCATTCGGATAAGCGTATGAATTAATCATATTCAGCGAATCCAGTGTATTGACACACCCATTAGCGTCAGTTATTGTCAAAGAAACATCATAGCTTCCAACAGAATAACTTATTGACGGACCTACACAATCCGTAGAAGTTCCTTCACTACCAAAATCCCAAAAGCAGCTAACCGAACCGGAAGATGAATTGCTAAAATTAACCAATAGAGGCTCACAACCTGAAGATTGGTCTACCGTGAAAGTCACAATCGGCAGAGGATTCACAATTACATCGATTGTATCTGAAGACCCACAACCTCCGGGGATTGTACAAATTACAGGTGAGGCTCCTGCACCCGCTACTGAAGGATCAAACGTTCCTAAAACAGGGTCGGTTATTCCCGGACCATACCACGTACCTCCTGGATTTGCAGCAGACATATTTACAGTACCATCATCTATGCAAAATGGCCCTACTGCATCAATTGTTGATAAGGTGTTGGGAATAACATTAATCTCTGTCGTTTTCAAATCTCCACACATACCGCCTATTGTATAAGTTATAGTCCAATTTCCGACACCAGCAGTACCCGGATCAAAGCTTCCTAAAATAGGATCTGTAATACCTGTACCACTCCAAGAACCTCCTGGATCAACAGAAATTAGATTTATAGAAGACTCTCCAAGACAGTAAGGTCCAACTGGTGTTATCGTAGCATCCATATTCTGGTTAACGATAATATCATATGTTTTTAAGTCACCACATGTTCCTGAAATATCGTATGATACCGTATGTACTCCTGGACCAGCAATAAAAGGATTAAAAGTACCTAAGGATGGATCTGTTACTCCAGAACCACTCCAAACCCCTCCTGGATCAACTCCTGTAAGCGATATTGAAGGATCAAGCTCACAAAATGGACCAACCGGCGTGATGGTTGCATCTTGCTGCGCAAGAACAATGATATCTTCTGTGTCTGAATCACCACATGCCCCAGAAATTGTATAGGTAATGGAGTGTGTTCCTGCCCCCGCTACGATTGGGTCAAAAATCCCTAATGTTGCATCCGTTATTCCAGTTCCAGACCAAACTCCTCCCGCATCTATTGCTGTAATGGTAATCGCAGCAGCAATATCACAAAATGGACCAGTACCCAATATACCTGCGTCACTATCGGCAATAACAAGCACATCTTCAGAATCACTACTTCCACACGCACCTGGGATAGTATAAGTCACCGTCCATAAACCAGGACTTGCAACCGAAGGATTAAATGTACCCGCAATTGCATCAGTAATGCCATTGCCAGACCAACTTCCTCCAGCATCAACAGCGGTTAGATTAACGGCTATATTGCTCTCGCAAAATGGCGTCGATGCAGTAATTGTTGCATCTAAGAATAAATCTACTATTAAATCATAAGTCTGAACATCCGGACAAACACCACCGATACTATAGGCAATGGTGTGCGTACCTGCACCCGCTAAAGCAGGATCAAACAGGCCCGTAGCCGGGTCAATTATTCCAGTTCCAGACCAAACTCCTCCAGGATCATTTCCAATTAGATTAGTGGGTATAACATTGGAGCAATAAGGTCCTACTGGTAATATAGTCGCATCCGCATCCACATTAACCAAAATGTTCTCTGTGTCAGTTGCCCCGCAAGCACCAGAAATAGAATACGTAATTACGTGCGTTCCTGCTCCCGCAATAGATGGGTCAAATGTACCCAATGTCCCATCAGTAATTCCAATACCAGACCATGATCCACCTGCGTCAACAGCACTTAAATTAACAGAGCCATCACTTTCGCAATAAGGCCCTGAAGGAGATATGGTCGCATCCAACATTTCATTTACAACTATATTAGTAGATTGCAAATCCGGACACGCTCCTCCTAGACTGTAAGAAATAACATGTGTTCCTACCCCAGCCGTTGCAGGATCAAATGCACCAAGCGATGCACTAGTAACTCCTGCACCACTCCATAAACCACCTGGATCAGCACCGGATAAATTAATAGTAGGGTCAGTAGCACAATAGGGACCGACTGGAGAAATTGATGCATCTGCGTCTGCGTTAACTATTATATTTTCCGTATCCGAGCTGCCACAAGAACCAGAGATTACATAAGTAATTGTAAATGTACCTGCACCAGCCAACGACGGATCAAAGGTGCCCGTAACTGGATCTGTAATTCCGGTACCACTCCATGCACCACCTGGATCTGCCGCATTAATGGCTATAGGAGTGTCACTTTCACAAAATGGACCAACTGGTGAAATCGTAGCATCAAAGCTTGCAT
>CAJQPO010000031.1 GCA_905480225.1 uncultured Flavobacteriales bacterium
GATACTTCCTGTTCCATTATCGAGATCACTGATGAACTTACGCTATATGTGCCAAACTCATTTACACCAAATGCAGATGGAGTGAACGATGTTTTTGTGCCGATTACAAAAGGGTTTACTACAGAAGATTATGAATTCTCTATTTATGATCGGTGGGGTCAATTAATTCATCAAACAAACTCACCAAATCAAGGCTGGGATGGCACCATGGCCGGAACACTGGTTAAATCAGATGTGTACATTTGGCGTTTGCGTGTTCGCTCAAATAACAAGAATTATTTACAAGAGCGAACGGGCCATATTAATTGCATCTATTGAAGCATTTTAATTAAATGCATTCCTTTCAAAAGTATTTTATTTCGACTAATCTCAAGTGTCGGCCCTTGCCTTTAAATAGATTTTATATTTAACCCAAAGAAATACGGAACGAATGGATACGCAATACTTCTGCCCAATTGTCGTTTAGTTCAAATAGTTTATGCGCTCATTACCTACCGTATTAATTCTTTTATCTCTTGCACTTAGCTCATGCCGAAAAGCACCTCGACAGCCTAAAAAGTGCAACTTTTCGAATGAGACCAATGACTTTTTTACCATTCAAAGCAACGCTGATTCTCCGGCTAGGGCTTTCAATGTTTTTTGTAAAAAAGTAGACGTATTCGGAGTTGTAGTTTATGGCATTTCAGACCTACTAGATGAAGACCTATTGCATGCAGCAAATGTTCTCGCGCAATATCTAGACAACGATGAGGATGGTGTTGTAGATGATTCCCTTGTTCTGGAAAACATGATTGCAAAAAACGCGTGCCTAATTATGTTTGACAAAGAAAATTCACCACTCAAAAAACGGTTTTTTAATAGCTTAGGCGGTGATTTTGATGAAGCCATAGGCCAAGAGCTCTTTGGGGATGAAACTTATCCCAATTGGAATTTTACATCTCCATTTGATGCAACGCTGGAAGAAGTGCTTCACCTTGTTACTCAAAATGGATATTCCAAAACGTATCCCTCTGTTTTTGGAGAGCATCAGGGGTCTAGTATAGCCTACGCAATGGATCTAGCCCGAGACGGCACATTTACAAATATTCCTAGCGATTATCCCTCAGGTGCGTGGTATACCTATACTGACGAAACATGCGGCTATGATTGCCAAATTACAGAGTACTTTTATTGGTCATTAACTTCCCTGATGGGTGCACAAAACTATCCGGGCAGATTCGATGAAATCAGTCATGAATGGAGAGCCAATACACCTACTCTTGTCGATTCCATTGATTCCACTGTTTTTACATTACTTACAGATTCTACTTATAACTTGCCACACGTGTTGCCTGATGGCAGTTATCGAAGATGATTTCTTAATGACCCACGAGGATATTAATTGATGTCCACAAAACATAGACTTCATCGCTTCCAATAATGGGAACATCCCCGAAACAGTTGTTCGTAAACCCAAACGGCTTATTGGTGAGTTTGTTTGATGAATTAATTGACCCCACCGATCATAAATAGAGAATTCATAATCTTCTGTAGTAAACCCTTTTGTAATCGGGACAAAAACATCGTTCACTCCATCTGCATTTGGTGTAAATGAGTTTGGCACATATAGCGTAAGTTCATCAGTGATCTCGATAATGGAACAGGAAGTATCTCGGCAACCATCGCTGCTTATGGCAATCAAACAAACGTCGTAAAAACCAATTTCAGCTGGAAAAGTATAGGTAGGTTCGATTTCTGTTGAAGTTTCTGTTTGGTTGAAAATCCAGTTATACGCTACAGCGCCATAAGAACTATTATCAAAGGCAACTTCACTATACAAAACGCTAGCCGATTCTGAGCTACTTGAAAATTCAGCATCCGGCGAAGATGCGACGCACACCGCGTTGGCTAATTGATAACTTGCAATGCAACCTTGTGGCGAAGTCACAATTAGTTCAACGTCCAAACATCCTTCACTATTCCCCAAAATAGCCAATGTGTCCTGATTGCCTACAGAATTGCCATTAACAGTCCAGAGTAGATTTCCAATTTCTGAGGGATTCGTTAAATTAATTATGGAGGTTTGATTACCCAGGCAAATGATTGGATTTAGAACCATAAAATCGGGATTCGGCAAGGAGTTAACCGTTACTATCACGTTGGCTGTATCGAAGTTACTTGGGCAGGCATCACTGGCAATTACCGTGTAGACGGTTGTGTTTGTTGGTGTTACTGTCGATGCTGCTGTAGAGCTAAAAGAGCCAATCGTGGTAGACCAATTGTAGTTAGCGGTTCCAGAACTAGTCACTGCTATAGCATTTATATTAACGCTTTCACCAGCACAAATAGCTGTATCCGAATAGGCTTGCACAGATATGGGTTCTAATACGGTAACTTGAATGGTTTGTGTATCTGAGGAACAACCATATTGATCCAGCACATATACCGTATAATCTGTTGACATTATTGGACTAATTATTTGGCTTACTTGATCGGGAAGGCTATTGTTCCAATTGTAACTGTAAGTAGGAGTTCCACCATTAACTGACGCTCCTATCGAAATGGTTGAATTCGGACAAAGGACTGTGTCATTGGAAAGTATTAAATCAATTATTGTCGGCTCATTAATGGTAATCGATGTATCCTTTTCACAACCAGCAGAGTTTCCTATAACAAATGGGTAAACTCCCGCATTTAGGCCGGTAAAATCCCCAGAAGTTTGGGTCGTTAGTCCAGCGTCTATACTAAAGGTGCTCGCATCAGTGGAGTATAAATAAATACTCCCTGTTGCCATTCCAGCACAAAGTGGTACTGTAATGGCAATCGAATCAAATTGCAATTCAGAAGGAGATGTAATTTCAAAATTACTGGTATCAATGGTGCAGTTGTTATCATCGGTTACCTCCAAAGAATAAATTCCAGCGCAAGCAGTATTACTAAACCATGTATTACCAACACCGGGAATACTCCAACTGTAGGAGTAGCTTCCTACCCCACCTGTGACTGCAGCTTCCGCGCTTCCATCACACAACCCAAAACAAGAGGCAGCTGAAGTAACGAGGTTTAAATTAAGCGCGGATGGTTCTGTAATTGAGATAGACATCGTTGTAACGCAACCCGCTCCATCTATCACAGAAAGTGGAAAAGTACCAGCACTTAAACCTGTAAATAAGCTATCCGACTGATATGTTGTGCCACCATCAATGCTGAAAAAGTAATTTCCATCACCACCGGTTACCTGATCCAACTCAATGGCCCCGGTGAAGTCATTGTTACATTGCAAATGCGTTGTGATGGTATCAAATAATATACCATCTAACGCACTTAGAAGTACCATTGCTGTATCTGAACAGCCAGACGCATCGGTTACAATGACATAGTAAGTGCCAGCAGATAAGCCAGAGAACAAGTTACTGCTTTGTGCTGCGCCCATATTTAAGGAATAGCTACTTGTTCCAGTAATCCCCGAGGACTGAATAATAAGTGATCCATCATTATTAATGCAAGATGGGTTAACTACTTCAATAGTGTCAATTGTTGGTGTGGTATAAGGGCCACCAGAAAAGGATACGGTGCAACCATTGGTGTCTACAACATCAAATCCATAAAAATCCCCATTTTGTAATCCAGTAATAGACAATTGGCCCCCATGATTGCTTATGAGGTTGCTAGAAAGCGCCCCAGAACCTGTGTTGGAAACCACGTAACTACCCAAAAAGAATTCGGGATATCCGCCAAAAATGGAAACGTCCACAGCCCCAGAAGAGCAGTTCGCCGATTCCATAAAAGTGATGGGGTTTAAATAAGTTACTTGATATTCATTACCCAGATCATAACACGTGCTGTCGTATTCATTGGCATTGGTAGCGGACATGCTTAATGTTATTGGTACAAACCAAACGGTATTGTCTATTACTGTTGCTCCGATTCCTGTCAAATAGTTGATAATGTTTGCATTGACTCCTCCGTTGTTGATTTCATTAACATTAGGAGGCGTTTCAATAAAAGAGGAAGTGAAACAGGGATCATTAATAGGAGATAAGCCTGCTGTGGGAGGGCAGACGTAAATGGCGTAATCAAGAATCGGATTTCCGCCTGGTGCGTTGATAAAATCATTATTGGAATTAAGAACAAATGAGTCGCCATCGCACAGAACAAATTGGTCAGTAGCCATACCGACATTCTGTGTAGATCCTGCTGTAGATGCACTCATCGTTCCAACGTCTGCATCGCACGAACAAGAAATTACATCAACAGTTACGGATGCTGAACAAGAAGCAATACCATCGGTTATTGTTGCTGTATAGTTTGTACTTATTGTTGGAGCAACGGTAAAAGCCGTTCCAGCACCTAACCCCTGATCTACAGATATAGTGGTAGCAGTTGGAAAGCTAACTGCAACGTTGTCAATGCCCCAATGATCGGTAGAGTTGGAAGAAATTTCGTTTTGAATCCATCGAAATGAAGTATTGGCAGTTTGGGCAACTGGCGGGATACTAAATTGATAATTTTGCCAAGCCAATGCATGACTGCTGCCGTCTGTATAAAACGGGGGGTAAAAATAGTGGATGGTATTCCATGTCGTGCCACCGCTTGTAGAATATTGCAAGTAAACGCCTTCGTCGGCTTCGTCGGGTCCTTCACAAGGTGACCCATTACCTTGGGTAGCCATTTTAAAATCGAATGAAATGGTTCCCCCTAAAGAAACATCATATGCATTGGATTGAAGTGTTCTTGGCGATGGTTCTACACCCATCCATAAATGAGGTGTCCCATCTAGACCTGGGCCACAAGGGTTGTCGAACCGGGCGTTTACCGTAGAGTTCCAACCAGTTCCAATTGTGCCTGAGTTAAAATCGTTGCTTAAAGGTGTAGAAACAACATTGCCTTCAGCAAGAAGTTCAATAGAATCTCCTTGACAAATCGGACTCGCCGAAGCAGAAAGGGATATGTTACATCCAGCTGCGCCTAATGGAGTATAGCAAGATATGTTGGCTTCCCAGCCTGGTGAGGTGTCATCGGGATTCCATTCTACTGTTAATGGTCCATTTGCACAAACCATTCCTGGTCCATTAAAATCAAATGTTGGACTACTACCACTTACAATCCAATCACCGGTTGCTGTCATAATTAACGGTGCCGCTGTTGAGGTACCATTGAAAAACGAGAGTTCAGACCATCCAAAGATACTATAGTCTAAGTCCCACTGTGTGAAATCAAGACAAATTCCATCCCCAGTATTTAAAGGGTAAAAGGTAAGAACTTGGGTGGCACCATTTGGATAGTTTCCTGTACCTCCAGGATCCATGAAGACTCCGCTGCAAACAGTTACGCTGCCGTCAGACATAATGACTTGACTATTTGCTCCTGAGTTAAAGAGTAATAATGCATGTAATATTAATACGTAAGCCCTTTTAATCATTAAAGAATAGTCTTTATAGACCTCTCGAATATCGTGATAACAAGCTATGAATTCAAAGCTGAATGATTTAAAAATAAAAGGTCTGATCTATATTGAAGGAAGTGTTTTAAGTAAATCTTGAAGTTGTAAAATGCAGGATTAGTTGATTTACGATAGGTAAAATATACGTAATCTGAAACGGTTATAAATTGCAAATTTGTCGCATTTGAACTTATTTAGAACGCTACGAATACATTCTTTGGCAATAAAAGCATACTTCTGTTATAAGCCAATAGCCTAAATGAAATGGCGCTTTCACTAATTCTCTATTGTTTCTTTTGGGATATCTGTGTTGATTTGAACCATACGAATCAATCTTAAATAATTATGAAATACACACTAAAATTCTCGACAAAAACTCTTTTAATTGCAGCGATAGCTTTAATCACGAATGTATCTGATGCCCAAAAGGCAAAATTCACCTCTGATGAGCTCATATCTGAGGAAACAAAAAGTACTAAAAACCCCACATTTCGCAAAGCTAATGTAGATTTTGACTATTTCGAAGAGGTTACAGCAGAAGCGAAGAATCATCGGAATACGAGATTAATTGATTTCAAAAAGTTTGTAGAATTTTCTAAGGAAGAGGGTACAATAATTTTGGATACACGTTCTAAAAGAATGTATGATAAAATGCACATTAAAGGAGCATTGCACATTAATTTTTCAGACTTCACTCAAGAATATTTAGCTGATATGATTCCTAATAAAGGCACTAGGATATTAATTTATTGCAATAATAATTTTTATCAGGAACCAATCTTTAAAAGAACATTTCCTACTAAGGCGATATTACCAAGCACTTCTTTTAAGAATATAAATATAAACGAGCAACCCCAAAAAACATTGGCACTAAACATTCCTACGTACATCAATTTGTTTGGGTACGGATATCAAAATGTATATGAACTTTCCGAGCTGGTTTCATCAAGACAGTCGGGATTAGAAATGAGTGGCAGCGAGTTTAAAAAATTGAAACCTGTAGTAAAAGAAGGATACTAATACGATCTCTTAATGGCACAAAAGACAGCAGAAAAGCACGCGTTTTTCTGCTGTATTATTTTTTATAAATAGTTTGTGTCGGGTACGCAAATTCAAGTCCATTGTCATTGAACTTCCTCAAAATAGCCATGTTAATATCCGTTTGAACAGCCAAGCTATCCTCGCCAGATTTAACGTAATAGATCAATAGGATTCCCATTGCAAAATCTCCCCAAGCGTTAAAACCTATAGTTACTTTTTCTTCTGTTAAATCATGAGATTCTACAATATCCCTCAAATAGACCATTGATTTTTCCATTTGATCTGGACTCGTTTCATAAGTTAGTCCCAGATTGGTAGTTACTTTTCTACTTGGTTCATCTGTCACATTTTCAATAGCGTTGTCATTGAATTGACCGTTAGGAATGGTCACAAGCCTTCCTGCTAAAGTTCGTATTCGGGTAGATCTAATGCCAACTTCTTCAACGGAGCCGTCAATGCCATTAATAACAATTCTATCTTTAGGTTTAAATGGCTTGTCAAGAAAAATCATGATGCCTCCAAAAATATTTTGCACAGTATCTTTAGCAGCGAGAGCAAAAGCCAATCCTCCAATTCCAAGTCCTGCAATTAATGCAGCTACATCAAAGCCGGCATTGTTTAGTCCAATGATGATTCCAAATGTCCATAGAATAAGTTTAAATACTTTTCGTATCGTTGGCATTAGCTGATCGTCAAGATCACTTTCTGATCGTTCAATGATTGGCATGAGGTATTCGGTAATCATAGCATCAACTATCCGCACGATTAACCACGTGATGTTTAATGTGAAGATGATTGTAAAAGCGTGACTAAAGAAATTTTGCACATGGTTAATGGCTTCCCCATTTTCACCAATCAGTAATTGCCCTTCAATATCTAATTCGGGAGAACCTAATGATAGCCTCATGAAAGCCCAAAAGAATCCAATTATTGCAATGGCATAAACAACGGGCTCTTCCAATTTATCTACTAACAAATCGTCTAAAGAGGTTTTTGTTTTAGCCGTTACTTTTTTTACGAATCGCCCTATTATCCAATACGTAATTTTAGCTAGAATGACAGCGCCCAGAATAATGCCAAATGATATGGCCCAATCCAACAAGGTGTTTTGATAAAAGGTTTGGCTTAAAAATGCATTAATCTCATCCATGGTAGTTATATTATTTTGCGAATATAACATGAAATTATAAGTTGTTTTAAAAGAGATTAAGCTATTTGATAGAGTAATAGCAGAACTTGACAAGATCAAAATTAAAATAGAACTCTTTATTTCCTATTTTTACCGGTGTTGAAAATTCTGATAAACGTTCGCGTATGAAAGATAAATATAAGAGCCTGGATCAAAAAAAGAGCGAGGCCAAAACAGGTGGTGGAGAAGCAAGAATAGCTGCACAACACAAAAAAGGCAAGCTAACTGCTCGTGAAAGAATACATTTTTTACTGGACGAGGAGAGTTTTGAAGAAATGGGTATGCTGGTTCAGCACAGGTCTGTCAATTTTGGACTGGATAAAAAGAAGTTTTTTGGAGATGGTGTTGTAACGGGTTATGGAACAATTGCTGGTAGACTTGTTTACGTTTATTCTCAAGACTTTACTGTCTTGGGCGGATCATTAGCAGAGGCTCATGCTGAAAAAATTTGCAAAGTGATGGACCTTGCTATGAAGAATGGAGCGCCTATAATTGGACTAAACGACTCTGGTGGCGCTCGTATTCAGGAAGGAGTGGTTTCATTAGGGGGGTATGCAGATATTTTCTACAGAAATACTCAAGCAAGTGGCGTGGTTCCGCAAATTTCGGGTATCATGGGTCCATGTGCTGGCGGTGCCGTGTACTCTCCTGCACTTACCGATTTCATTTTAATGGTAGAGAATACTTCTTATATGTTTGTAACGGGGCCGAACGTGGTAAAAACCGTAACTAACGAAGAGGTAACAGCCGAAGAATTGGGTGGCGCATCTACGCATTCAGAAAAGTCTGGTGTAACGCATTTCTCTTGTTCTAATGAAATTGAGGCGATTAATAACATTAAACAACTGTTGTCTTTTATGCCTCAAAATTGTGAAGAAGACCCGCCTTCAATGCTTTATAAACAGGGCAATGAGCTACGAGAAAATCTGAACACAATAATACCAGAAAACCCCAATCAGCCGTATGACATGCGGGAAGTAATTAATGGAACAGTTGACGAAGAATCTTTCTTTGAAGTTCATGAAAAATATGCGGAAAACATTATTGTTGGGTTTGCGCGTTTAGGTGGTAAGTCGATTGGCATTGTAGCTAATCAACCAGCTGTATTAGCGGGAGTTTTGGATGTGGAGTCTTCAAAGAAAGGGGCCCGATTTGTGCGTTTTTGTGATTGTTTCAATATTCCCTTGCTTGTTTTCGAAGATGTTCCAGGATTTCTACCCGGAACAGATCAGGAATGGAATGCAATCATTACGAATGGTGCAAAATTGTTGTATGCTTTCAGCGAAGCTACTGTGCCAAGGGTTACTGTAATTACAAGGAAGGCCTATGGTGGCGCATATGATGTAATGAATTCTAAACACATTGGAGCCGACATGAATTATGCTTGGCCGACAGCTGAAATTGCTGTAATGGGTGCTAAAGGTGCAGCAGAAATAATTTTCAAATCTGAAATTCAACAAGCAGACAACCCAGAAGAAAAATGGAAAGAAAAAGAATTGGAATATGCTGAATTATTTGCCAATCCTTATAATGCGGCGGCCAGAGGATATATTGATGAAGTCATTAAGCCTCAGGACACGAGAGAAAAGTTGATTAGGGCTTTTTCAATGCTTCGAAATAAGTCTGTGAGTTTACCTAAAAAAAAGCACGGGAACTTACCGCTGTAATTTTTGTTACTATACCGGGAATTGGTTTGATTTCGAATCACTCACCGATTATTTGACAAGGCAAGAGGCCGAAGTCAACAATATTTAAAACATTAAAAATGAAAAAAACAGGATTGTTATTGGTGCTATTGGCTACCGTTGTAACTTTTGCATTTACGTATGAAAAAGGAGAAATAAAAACCATTGAAGTTGGGGCAAACATGCCAAGTGCTAATGCTAAAATGTTAGCTACTAGCGGGAAATCGATGACGCTTACGGATTTGAAACAAGAGAATGGAATTTTAATCATATTCTCCTGTAATACATGCCCGTTTGTTGTTGGTGGAAAAGACAATAAAGGTTGGGAAGGCAGGTACAATGAGGTATACAATGTCGCCAAAGAAAACAACATTGGGATGGCTCTTATAAATAGTAATGAAGCAAGAAGAGGAAAGGGCGAATCCATGGATGATATGATTAAAAGGGCAAAGAAAGAGGGGTTGAAAGCCAGCTATTTGCTGGATGAAGGAAGCGTAGTTGCAGATGCTTTTGGAGCGAGAACTACTCCGCACGTCTTCTTATTCGATTCAAGCAATAAATTGGCTTACGCTGGAGCTATTGATGACAATGTAAATGATCCAAAGATGGTGAAAGAACATTGGCTGAAAAATGCCATTTCGAGAATTGCGAAAGGTGAAAAAATTGACCCGGCTCAAACTAGGCAGAAAGGTTGCAGCATAAAGCGTGTCGCTAATTAGACTGCGAGAAGTCATTTGATTTCAGCCCGACTCATTTCTGTTATGAAGTCGGGCTTTTTGTTGACAAAAATATATGGGCAGGGTACTCATTCTTTGCATCTTTGTACGGTAGATAAACCATCAACGAAATACATCAGAAATCATGAATGTTTTAGTACTTGGATCTGGCGGAAGAGAACATGCTATTGCGTGGAAATTAGCGCAGTCTTCGCAACTTGAGAACTTATATATTGCTCCAGGGAATCCAGGAACGGCTTCTCTGGGAGTAAACGTGGCACTTTCCTTAACAGATTTTGACGGAATTGCATCTTTTGCGCTCGAAAATAACGTGCAAATAGTAGTTGTTGGACCAGAGGATCCGTTAGTAAATGGAATTCACGATTACTTTGAAGAAAAAGAAGAGCTATCAGGAATTACGATTATTGGACCAAAAAAGGAAGGGGCGATTATTGAAGGAAGCAAAGACTTTTCAAAAGCCTTCATGAAAAAGTATAATATTCCCACGGCTAAATACAGTTCTTTTACGGAAGAAAGTTTGGAAAGTGGGTATGCATATTTAGAAAAAATGACACCGCCTTACGTGTTAAAAGCAGATGGTTTAGCCGCAGGAAAAGGAGTTCTGATACTAGATGATTTAAATCAAGCAAAATCAGAATTGAGAAAGATGGTTGCTGAGAAAAAATTTGGGGATGCAAGTAGTACCGTTGTTATTGAGCAATTTTTAGCCGGAATTGAGGTTTCCGTTTTTGTAATTACCGACGGAAAAAGCTATAAAATTCTTCCAGAAGCTAAAGATTATAAGCGCATTGGAGAGTCTGATACTGGATTGAATACAGGTGGAATGGGAGCTATATCACCAGTCCCTTTTGCCAACAGAGATTTTATGGATAAAGTGGATAATCAAGTAATTATCCCCACAATTAAAGGATTGAGAGCAGAAGGAATTGATTATTCTGGTTTTATTTTCTTTGGTTTGATAAGTGTAAAAGGAGATCCATATGTAATTGAATACAATTGTCGTCTAGGAGACCCTGAAACGGAAGTAGTCATGCCGAGGTTAAAATCTGATTTGTTGGAATTATTTGATGGTATTGCTACCGGAACCTTGTCGGAGAGAGATGTGCAAATTGATCCACGTACTGCATCGACAGTGATGATGGTTTCAGGAGGATATCCAGAAGATTATGAAAAAGGGAAAGTAATAAAGGGATTGCACGCTATTGAGGATAGTATTATTTTTCATGCAGGGACAAAGGAAGATAGTGGCTTGATTAAAACGAATGGAGGAAGAGTTTTAGCGGTAACTTCTTATGGAAAAGACATCGAAACGGCACTTAAAATATCGTACGAATCTGCACAAAAGATTCAATTCCAAAACCGTTACTTTAGAAAAGATTTAGGTTTTGATTTGATTAAGAAAAATCAAAAAACCTAAAAATACAAGCGTACTTACTTGATTTGATTCGGGTCGCTTGCTGCAGCCTTATTGTATTTTGACTGAATTGATAACCACAAACCAAGACCTAGAAAACCAAGCATAACGAATAAGAAATTAGGGCTGATAAACCAAAAATTTTCAGAATTCCCAAGTTCTCCAAAAGGAACCAATAAGTTTTCAAAAGTCCAAACAAAAAAATCTCCGAGGGGGTATGCTAACCAATCCATGCTATTAATTTAGTATTGGAACAAATGTAAAGAATAAATCAACAGATGAAAAAACTATATTTATAAACTGTGATATATTCTTATTATAAGTCGAATTATGCCTTGGTTTTGTTTGGTCTACCCTTAGTGATTTCTCTATTGTGGTTGGGGCAAATATTGGAGGGAGTTAACTTAGAATCAATACAAGATTCATCTACGATTTTTTCATTATTAAAGGAATCTTTAAAGTACGGTTTTGTAGATCAACTTGTCGCTATGGTTATTATTGTGGTCAGTGCGGTATTACTTAATTCAACCATTAATCGAGAGGAATTTTTTGAGAAACACACTTTTTTGCCAGCTTACACCTATGTAGTAGTAATGAGTGTTTTTTCTGATTATCAGCTATTACATCCAATCATACTTTCTAATTTTTTTATGGTTCTCGCAATAAGGCGATTATTTCACATTAAGAGAGCTAGTGATGCTCGCAGAATGATGTTCGATGCGGGTTTCTTTTTAGGAATCGCCGCAATATTTTATGAATACTATATTGGCTTTTATCTTCTTGCGTGGAGCACATTAGCAGTTCTAAGGCCATTTGTTTGGAGGGAACATGTCCTAGGTATAATTGGCTTGACAGTGCCTTTTATGTTTTTACTTTTTTATCATTTTATCATGGATGAATCAAGTACATTTCTCACACCATTATTTCCTAAAGATCAATACAGTTTTAGTTTTATCTCAACTACTTGGGTTAAAATTTGGATTAGTGTTTCTGTGGCGCTTTTTATGGCCATTCTTGGTGCACAGGCTTTCTTAAAACGCCAAAAAAGAAGTTCGCTAAGGTTTAAGAGGATTTCTAACATCATTCTCTTCATGGGGCTAATTATTTTGTTGTTATCGGGTGTTTATTTGCTTTTGAGATATAAAATACCTGCTGTTTTATTAGGTGCAATTCTGGCCTCATTCTTAAGCTCGTTTTATTTTTTCTATGCAAAAAATCAAAAAATTGCAGGGAGTGTATTCTACCTAATCAACATTTTAATCATATTAAATATTTATTATCCATTAATTGCTAATATTTTTTAGTAGAAGCGCTTTCTTAACTCAGTAAATCGTTATTTTTGTTCTTCAAAACAAGGAACTATATGAAATTTGGTGTTGTTACTTTTCCAGGCTCAAATTGTGATCAAGACATGATTTACGTGTTGGAAACGATGTTGGGGCAAGAAGTCGTTAATCTATGGCATAAAGATACTGATCTGCAAGGAACAGACTTCATTGTGTTGCCAGGAGGATTTTCATATGGCGACTACCTCCGGTCGGGCGCAATTGCAAAATATTCTCCAATTATGGAGAAGGTCATTGAACATGCTAATTCTGGTGGTTTTGTACTAGGAGTATGTAACGGTTTTCAAATCTTGTGTGAAAGTGGTTTGTTGCCAGGAGCACTGCTACATAACAACAACCAGAAATTCATCTGCAAAAATGTTTTTTTAAAGCCAGAAAGTAAAACAGCCAATTTAACCAAGGGTTTGAACCACGATAAAGCATATAAAATTCCAATTGCACATGGAGAAGGGCGATATTTCGCAGATAAAAACACATTAGAGACCCTTGCCAGTAATGATCAGATTTTATTTAGGTATTGCGATGAAAATAACTTGGTAAATGAAGATTCAAACCCAAATGGATCCGTTGAAAACATTGCTGGTATTTGTAATGAAGCTAAAAATGTATTTGGAATGATGCCTCACCCAGAGCGTGCAGCAGACCCAGAGCTTAGTAATACGGACGGAAAAGCGTTATTTGAATCGGTTTTGGGTCTAGTTGGTGCTTAAACACTTAATTTTCTTTGGCTTCAATTTCTGGATACGCACCTTTTTCGGGTTCGACTTTCGTTAAATTGCGCATGCCTTTGGCCATTCTTTTGAAATAATTGGCTAATGAAGTTGCTTTAAGAGGAATGTCAATGGGAACATTGATTTTGATAGGAATGTTAGCATCGATTGGCATACTTTCTGAAAAAGAGACCTTTGCAGAGGTTTTTAAAGGAATTCTAACCGGGACCATAACGTCAACAGGTATTCGCAAACTTAATCCAACAGGAAGGGTATCAATTATAAGCATATCGATGGGCACGATACTATTGATTGGCATGGTTTCTCTAAATTCAATTAATAAGTTCTGATTCAATGGAATATCGCTTTTAATTCTCATAGAAGGGCCACGTATTTCTCCTGTATTTTTGTTCTCCCCAAACATTTGAATTTTCATTCTTTGATCAAGAGGAATCGTGTCCTTCACAAATATGTTTACGTCTTCAGTTATTTCAATGGTAGTATCTAATCGTATATAGTCATGAACACCTATCTTAAACGGGATCAATAAGTTTTCATTGACCGGGATTTCAGCGGTAAATGGGATTTCGCTTTCTACCAGCATATTGATATTTACATTTACTTCATCTTCTATTAAGATATTCGTTTTAACGGGCATATCTTGCTCTAATTGCATGCTGTATACAATATGATCATCGGCCATTTCATCCAACACATTACCGAGGCTTTGGAGTCGTGCATCCGATAGATTCAACGAGTAGATTAAAACTGCAATGACAGCACCTTGTATTAAAAAAGCGAGAATTAAAAAGAGCATGCTTCTTTTTTGGAAGGTAGTAAGGGTCTTGAACATACTCAAAAGTAGGACTTTTTTATTGCAAAAAAGGGAATCATGTGATGCCCGTTTTATTTATAAAATCCCATTTCATCGCAGTACTTGGCTACGGGCTCGGTTAATAGGTAGCGCGTATCTTTTCCCTCTTTAATCAAATTTCGGATGTGGCTTGCTTCTATTTTCATAACAGGGATATCGACAAAATGGAACTTCTCATGATCTAAGAATTGGTTTTTTATGGGCTGTTCTTTGGTTTCTTGATCAGTTAGATTTCGAGGATAGACAAAAACTTGGTAGTTACTTATTATGTCCTCGTAGTTTTTCCATCTATGAAAAGAACGCATATTGTCTTCACCCATAATGATAGAAAAATGGAATTCGGGATACTTTTCCTGAATATAGACCAAAGTGTCAACAGTGTATGAAGGCTGGGGGAGTTTGAACTCGATATTGGAAGCTCTTAGTTTTTGATTGTCTTCAATTGCCAAATTGACCATATAAAATCGATTGAGGTCAGGAAGCAACGACGCCTTTTTTTTATGCGGATTGTGTGGTGAAACGACTAGCCAGACTTCATCAATCAAATCTTGCTGAGCCATGTGATTAGCGATTATTAAATGGCCTACGTGGATGGGGTTGAAAGAACCGAAGAACAGTCCAATGTTTTTATTTTTCTTAATTATTGTTTGCATCAATACTGATTTACCCGATTACCTTTTTAGGCGTTTAAAAAATCTCCAACTACTAATTCGGCTTCCTTCAAGGCGTCTTGAAGAATATGATTGGTCAAAATGTGGTCGTAATGTTTGGCCATGGTTAATTCTGTATCGGCTTTTGCCACCCGTTGTCTAATGTTTGTTTCCGATTCTGTCTGTCGTAATCGCAACCTTTCTTCTAAAACATTTAAAGAGGGTGGCTGAACAAAAATGGATAAAGCCGCTTCTTTAAAGTGTTTTTTTAGATTGATACCACCATCAACGTCAACATCAAAAATTAGGTGCTTACCGTTAGACCAAACCCGATTTATTTCTGATTTTAATGTGCCATAGAAATGGTCAGGGTAAACTTCCTCCCATTCGATAAAATCATCAGTAGTTATTTTATTTTTGAAATCAGAAACACTGAGGAAATGATAGTCTTTGCCATTGGTTTCATTACCTCTTAATAATCTTGTTGTTGCAGAAACAGAGAATTCTAAACCGAAATCAAGAGAAAGTAAATGCCTGACGATGGTCGTTTTACCTGCCCCAGATGGAGCACTAAATATAACTGCTTTACCCTGTTTCATCTTCGATTAATACATCTATCAACTTTTACTTAAAGTGCATTAAGCACTTGCTCTTTGATTTTTTCAAGTTCATCTTTCATTTGAACCACTAATTTTTGAATTTCTGAATGATTCGCCTTTGAACCCATAGTATTTATTTCTCGTCCAATTTCCTGTCCAATAAAACCAAGTTTCTTGCCTTGAGATTTATCATCATTTAGCGTCTCTCGGAAATAATCCAAATGATTTGCTAAACGAACCCTTTCTTCTGTAATGTCTAATTTCTCCAGGTAGTAAATCATTTCTTGCTCCATTCGATTGGAGTCGATATGTTCTTTATCATGAAATTCCGCAAAAAGCCCTTCTATTTTTTCCCGAACTCCTTGCGTTCTCTCTTTTTCAAATGGCACAACGCGATTAGCGCAATCCTCAATATTGTCTATTCTTAGTTTAAAATCTTCAAAAAGTGAAATGCCCTCTTGTTCCCGAAACAGTATAAATTTTTCTACTGCGTTTTCAATGAGGTGCATTACTTGCCCCCATTCATCCTCATCTATTTCTTTACGATCTTGCTTCATTACCTCGGGAAGACGCAGAAGATCAGTCATTGCTTGTTCAGTATGAAGTCCGAGCTCTGCTGAAAGCTCTTGAACTTGACGGAAATAACGTTTAACTACAGTAGTATTAATTGTACTATTAACCTCTTCGCCATTAGAATCGAAATGAATAAACAAATCAATTTTTCCACGAATCAATTGTTTTGAAAGTTTATTTCGTAATGGAATTTCTTTCTCTTTATAGACGGATGGCATCCTGACATTGAGATCAAATTGTTTACTATTAACCGATCGCAGTTCGATAGAGAACTTTTTATTGCCAATAGTACCTTCGGCCTTGCCGTAGCCTGTCATCGATAGTATCATAAACACGTGTTGCTTCGAGACGAAGTTACAAAATGGAATGAGGTTTTTTCAATGTGCTGCGTATAATATTTTTTTAACGATTTATCTATGCGCGCACGTGACTTTTTTGAGGTTTGCTGACAAGGTAAACCCCGATAAAAATCAGAAAAGCATAACCAATTTTCTCATAAGTGATTCCACCAACTTTTTCATCGTAACTGATTATAAGTGCAAAAATGGTAGCCAATACGGGTTGCAAATAGATGTATGAACTGACGACAGATGCATTGAGCTTACTTACGCCGTAGATGTTAAAGAGGTAAGCAAAAAAGGTGGTTCCGATAATGACAAATAAAATGCTTCCAATAATACTTGGCGGCATGTCCCAATTGATTTCAGTAAATTGTTCAAAGCCGAGTGGAATAACAAAAAGGGCCCCAAATAAGAATACCCACGATATGATTTGCATGGGATGGTATTTTTTCATTAGCGGTTTAACGCTTACCAGGTAAATCGCATAACAGGCGCTATTACCTAAGATTAATAGATCGCCAAAACGAGAAGAGCCTTCAACGGAACGATCACCTGAAAGAATAATTAAAGTGGCTCCAATTCCACCAATAATTATTCCGATTATTTTGGGCCCTGTAATTCTTTCGTTTATGAATAGAGCCGCAATTATTAAGACAATTAATGGGTTCGACGTCATCATGATAGAGGAATTAATTTCAGAGGTTCTGAACAGCCCTTCAAAGAATAACATTTGGTTAAGACAGACTCCGAAAAGTCCGCAAAAAAGTAATCGTACGTAGTCCTTTTTCGCGATTTTTTGCGATTTCCCTTGAGACTGTCTGCGCCAGAGTAGACGAAATAACCAAAAAAGGCCCAAAGCTCCAACAACACGCATAAATATGAAGCCTCTTGGCTGCACGTAATCAGGCATAGGACCTTTTGCTAAAACATAGTTCATCCCGTAAATCAGATTTGCCCCAAAAACAGCTAGATGTGCAGTTGCATTTTTAAGCATGCAAACTTTTTTTGGCTAATTCCACTGTTTGCTTAGAATTACCTATAAAAATGGTGTCCTGATTCAAAATTACAGGTCTTTTTAAAAAAGTATAATCTTTTAAAATATAGAATTTGTAATCTGCTTCAGAAAGTACTTTTTCATGTAAGTTCCATTTTCTATATTTCATTGCTTTTCTGCTAAACAAGGCTTCATAAGAACCAGCCATCTTTTTCATCTGGTTTAATTGATTTTCCGTAATTGCTTGTGTTTTGATGTCTTGAACTTCAACTTCAGTCGCCACATTTAGTTCTTTAAGAATTCTAATACAAGTAGAACAAGTTTTCAAATAGTAGATTTTCTTCATAGACCAAAATTAGTAATGCAATTGGCATGTTTATGTCGGCTCAACCCCTTTTTGTTGAGATTAGTTACTAAAAGGAAATTTCTTCTTGCCTAACTGTATATTGATGCAATGTTTTTCCAAATTTATTTTTAAAAGTGATCGTGAAAATTCTTTGGTGTTCAATCCCTGAGATAGTGATTACAGCATAATTATGATTCAAAATTAATTCACCGACACGATTTTCGTTATTCCGTTCTTTAGACATTTTACGCCAGGGATATCTCCAGCTTGTTAGTGCGGAACAAGTAAAGTCATAGAGCGGATAATTGTGAGGGATTTGCACTTTAAGAATTTCACTGTGGTGCCGATCTCCAGAAAAAAACATTACGCCACTAATTTTGGCTTCGCGGATGAAATCAAATAGTTCTTTTTTTTCTGTTTCATATTTCGAAAAACTTTCGTGCCCACCTACCTTATTAAGTACCTGATTTCCCGAAACAATTACTTTGAATGAGGCATTTGATTCTTCCAATCCTTTTTTTAACCAAGTCAATTGTTCGGATCCCAGCATTTTTTTTGGTTCATTTAAGTCTTCTCTGTTGTATCGATCATCCAGCATGAAGATTTCAATGTCAGCATATTTAAATCGATAATAAATACCGTTTTGATGTGGGTCATTTGGATTTTGCCAAAATGTTTCAAAAATGGCTTTTGAATCCTCTTTGCCTGCGAAATTCCCATCACAATTGTTTGGGCCAAAATCATGATCATCCCAGATGGCGTAATGGAATTTCTTTTTCATAAAACGGTTGAGCTTCTTGTGCTGCCTTACTCTCATATACCGTTTCAATGCGTTTTTTTTGGAGGTTAGCTCATTACCCATGAGGTATACGTTATCTCCCATCCACAGCATGAAATCTCCTTTTTCTTCTGCTGCCAAAGTATTGAAGATTCTTGTGCTATTCCATAATTTATAAAAATGGTCTTTCCCCGTTCCAATAAATGCACAAGAGCCAATCAAAAATGAAAAATCATCAACGTCGTAATTCTTAATTGTTTTTATTTTCCCTTTCGAAAGAAGCTGGTTGTTTGCTGAAATTTCTAAACGATAAGTTGCGCCTTCTGATAGTCCATTAAGTTCAAATTTAAATGGACACTTGTTCTTAAAACAAAAGTTGGGTTCTGGCGATGCGTTACCACTATAAATATCAGTAGAGTCTAGAAGATTCGTGGCTTTATAGCTAACAGTTTCAAGAGATTTTCCGAGAAACCAAATTTTTGTGGAATTAAATGTGGTATGGCCTTGAAATGGGCCAGATACAATTGCTTGAGCACAAATAAACTGAGGCAATATGGCCAAAAGAAATATGGAAATCTTTAACATTAAAATTGTTTCTGCGAAAATACAGATTTAATTCGCTTTAAATTCTGTGTGCCAAATGATAGAAAAATGTATTTTCGTGCGACTATGGGAGATGTAACTAATATGAAGTTTGGCACAAAAGCCATTCATGCTGGCGTTGAGCCGGACCCTTCGACAGGGGCAATAATGACACCAATTTTTCAAACGTCAACATACGTTCAGGATGGTGTTGGTAATCACAAAGGGTACGAGTATTCGAGAACGGGAAATCCAACAAGGAACGCCTTAGAAAATGCGCTTGCTCAGCTAGAAAATGGTCAGTATGGTGCTTGTTTTGGCTCTGGAATGGCAGCAATCGATTGTGTAATTAAGATGTTAAAACCGGGTGATGAGGTTATATCAACCAATGATTTATATGGTGGAACGTATAGAATATTTACTACAATATTCGAACAATATGGAATTAAATTTCACTTTGTGCCGATGGGAAACCCTGAAAATGTAAAAGAAAAAGTAAATCAAAATACGCGATTAATTTGGGCAGAAACGCCAACGAATCCAATGATGAATATCATTGATATTAGCGCTTTATCGGAAATCGCTAAAGATTGCGGAGCGATTTTGGGCATTGACAATACGTTTGCAACGCCATACCTCCAAACACCTCTTGATCTCGGTGCAGATCTAGTGATGCATTCTGTTACAAAATATTTAGGTGGCCATTCAGATGTAGTAATGGGTGCACTGGTGACGAAAGAGGAAAGCTTGGCTCAAGAGATTTATCGAATACAAAATTCATCTGGTGCCGTATGTGGCCCCATGGATTCTTTCTTAGTATTGCGAGGTCTTAAAACACTGCATTTAAGAATTCAACGACATTGTGAGAATGGCGAAGTAATTGCTCAATTTTTAGATAATCATGAAAAGGTAGATAAGGTATATTGGCCTGGCTTGGAGTCACATCCTAATCATGAAGTTGCTAAAAAGCAAATGTGCGGATTTGGAGGAATGATTTCGTTTACGTTAAAGGGAAATCATATAGATGATGCGTTAGAGATTGTGAAGAGAGTGAAATTGTTTGCGCTGGCAGAATCCTTGGGCGGTGTGGAGTCTTTAATCGGTCATCCTGCAACAATGACTCATGCCTCTATCCCTAAGGAGGAGCGCGAGAAGAGCGGAGTTGTAGATTCCTTAATCAGGTTAAGTGTTGGTGCTGAAGACTGCATGGATTTGGTAAGCGACTTGAAGCAAGCATTGGGTTAAATTGTACCTTTATTAAATGGAAGGAAATAAGTTTGTAGTTTTTGGAGTAGGTAGATACGGGCGTCAAATTGCCCTTAAGCTGGCGAAAAAAGGGGCGGAAGTATATTGTTTTGATTCTTCTGAAGATAAAATAGAAGGATTGAAAGACGACGTTGCCTTAGCAGTGACCATGGATTGCACTCAAAAGAAAAATCTCCTTGCCCAAAGTATAGAAGATGTCGATGCTGCCGTTATTGCTATTGGCGAAAATTTTGAAGCCACGATCTTAACTTGTGTCCATTTAATAGACATGGGCATCAAAAGAATCATTGCTCGGGCAAGTGGTGATCAGCAACGTACCATACTCGAAAAAATAGGTGTAACCGAGATATTAACTCCCGAAGATGCGGTTGCCGAAGATGTTGTAGAAACATTAATGAACCCTAGTATTATTTCATTTCTTCAATTGCCAGATAATTATGAAATTGCAGAAATAAAAACGCCAAAGGGTATAGCCAATCGTACTGTTGAAGACATTGGATTAAGAGATCGCTATAGATTAACTTTAGTTACGCTCAAAAGAGAGTTTGAGGAAGAGGTAAATGGTCAAATTGTGAAGGCGCATCACACGATAGGGGTTCCGGGTTCTGATACTAAAGTATACGAAACAGACACTTTAGTGGTCTTTGGAACAATAAAGGATATCGAACGGCTTCTAGAGATTAATAACTAATCGTTGGATAACCTAAAGTTGCCTTTTACAGCCTATTTCAACCATTAGTCAGAAACGAGACCTATAGCGCTTTCAAGTTTAGTACTTTTGTATCGCTCACTCTTTCTTGTTTTTCACCCAATAGCGAACAAGGCTACTATTTAATTGTTTATATGAAATTATGAAGAATGTTATCATTACTGTATGCATCATAATGTTTGGTGTGAATTCAAATGCTCAAGTAGAGCAAAAATCAGTTGAGGAAAGAAGAGCAGAACAAAAACACCTCGGGATTCGGTCTGGAGAAGAATTAGAGTTTTGTGGCTCGCATTGGAAAATGCAAGAAATGTTTGAGAAACATCCAGCAATGAAATCTTTGTATACGCTTCGTCAACAAGCTTTAGAAAGGGAATACCAAGAATTTCAAAAAAACAAACCGACCAATTCGCTAGCAAAATCAGGCACGATTTATACAATACCGGTAGTTTTTCATGTCTTGCATCAAAATGGTATAGAGAATATTACTTATGACCAAGTAGTTGATGCCGTTGCTATTTTGAATAGAGATTACAGGCTAAATAATACCGATGCGGCTGCGGTCAATTCCAGTTTTTCTGGTATGCCAGCAGACAGTGAAATCGAATTTGCTCTTGCTACAATTGCCCCGAATGGCAATTGTTTTAATGGAATTACAAGAACAGATTCCTATTTTACGTACCAAGGAAATAATGGCGGGGATCAAGTTCAAGCCGTCATCGATGGTAATGATATTTACAATAATAGCTGGCCAGGGGATGAATATTTAAACATATTTGTTGCAAGTGATATTGGTGGTGCAGCGGGGTATACAACCAATCCAGGCTTCTTTACGGGAATGGGAAATGGTATTTGGATTCAGCACAGTTATGTTGGGTCAATGGGCACAGGAAGCCCAAGTAGAAGTAGGGCGCTTACTCATGAAGTTGGACACTGGCTAAACCTAAGTCATTGTTGGGGGCCGAGTAATAATCCTGGTCTTAGTTCAAATTGTGGAGATGATGATGGAGTCAATGATACGCCAGAATGCATTGGAGTAACCGCTTGTCTTCTCACATCCAATTCTTGCTCTGGGGATAATGGCTATTGGGGTTTCAATCAAATAGATAATGTAGAGAATTACATGGAATACTCTTATTGTTCGAAGATGTACACGCAAGGTCAAGTTGATAGAATGCGCATTGCGCTCACATCAACTACAGGCGGAAGAAATAATATTTGGCAGCCATCAAATCTTGTCGCCGTTGGCGCTGATGCTCCACCCACAGACCTTTGTAAGGCAGATTTTTTCGCAGATGAATTTGAAGTTTGTTCAGGAGATGTCATACAATTTACAGATGCATCATACAACAATGTTTCAGGTTGGTCATGGACATTTACGGGAGGAACACCCTCCACCTCAACAACACAAAACCCATCAATAACTTATGGTGCTCCTGGAGTTTACCCTGTCACACTCGAAGTTACGGACGGTTCGTCATTTAAATCCACAACGAAAACAGCTTATATCTCTGTTTTGCCAACTACCGGAAGAACTGTCCCGTTTTCGGAAGGGTTTGAATCAACTGTTTCAATACCGAATCTTGATTGGTATGTTGACAGCCAAGATGGCGCACAATGGCAGATTAAAAATGGAGTTGGGTCATCGGGTTCAAAATCTATTTGGATTAACAACAGTTCCCCCAATAGCGGAACAGACGATAGTTTTATAAGTAGTACAATGAATCTTGAGAATGCATCCGCCGTGACCTTGAGTTTTAAATACGCATTTGCAAGAAGAAATACAACGAATACGGATAAGTTAGAAGTGTGGGCGAGTCCGGATTGTGGTGTTTCTTGGGTATTAAGAAAAAATATTTCGCCAGCAGTTATTGGTACAGCTCCAGAACAAGGTGGTAATTTTGTTCCGACTGCTAGTCAATGGGTAGAAGTGAATGTGACGAATATCAACTCTACTTATTGGACACCTAACTTCAGATTCATGATTACTTACGCTGGTGGTGGTGGCAATAATATTTATGTTGATGATATTAATCTAGATGCTACCATTGGAGTAGCAGAACTAGAAACAGTCAAGTATGTGAATATTTATCCGAATCCAGCCAAAGACCAAGCGAACTTAGAAATTTACCTGTTGAAATCAGATAAAATAAATGTGCAAGTATTAGATATGGTTGGCAAGGTCGTTGATGTTTATGATTATTCGAAAAAACCATCTGGTAAACAAATCTGCACAATTGATTCAGGAAGACTGAGCAAAGGTATTTATATGGTTAGAATTCAAGTTGGTTCAGACGTGTTATGCAGAAGATTAGCTGTAGATTAATAAACGACAACACGATTAGGCATTCATTATTTCTTTCAAAGCAGCAACTAGAATTTCGATTTGTTTTTCTGAATTGTAGCAGGCACAAGACACTCGAATGCCGTTGATTTCATTTTCATAGATACCTCGAATTCTTATTTGGTATTTAGTAATAAGTAATTTTTGCGCCTCCTTGTAATCGAGTGTTTTTAATCGGAAAGTTAAAATGGAAGCAGAAAATTCGGGATTATTAGGAGTGAAAATTTCAACTTCAGGCATGTCCTTTAAAAGATCGTGTAAATACGTCTTTAATCCTGCACCTCGGTTTTGAATGCGTTCAATCCCAATTTCTTTAATAAAATCAACAGCTCTTCCAAGACCAACAATTAATGCGGTGTTACGCGTGCCGTATTCATACCTGCTGGCTTCATTTTTAAGTTCTAGTATTCCGTTTTTAGCGTCGTAATTCGCGTCAGAGTAGGCCCCGACATATCCCCCCCCTAGTATTTTTAAGTTTCTTTCGGAAACGTATAACATCCCAGTCTCTTTTGGCCCATATAGCCATTTATGTCCACAGGTGGTGTAAAAATCAACTTCTAAATCATGTAAATCCACGGATATCATTCCTGCAGCCTGCGCTCCATCTACACATGCGTAAACATTATTTTTTCTGCACCAACTAGCGATTCTTTTTACTGGCAGAACCATTCCAGTAGTACACGTTACATGAGAAAAGACAATAACTTTTGTTTTAGCCGATGTGAGTGCCAATATTTTTTCATAGTTAGCTTCACCGCTTAAATCCAGTTCAGCAAAAACAATTTTAGCTCCAGTGATCTGTGCAGCACGTACCCATGGCATCGTGCCACTTACGTGTTCATGTGTAGTTATAACGATTTCATCTCCCGGTTCTAATTTTATTCCATTGGCTACAATGTTCATTCCCTCAGTAGCATTTCGGATTAATGCTATTTCTGTGGCATTAGCACCTAAAAATGAAGCAATATTTGTACGTAAGTTTTGTACAAGGTGATGGCCAGTAGCACCAGTAGATTCTAATATAACGGAACAATCATGGACGGCTTTTGACACACAATTGGGGGTAGACCCTAGCGCTGCATTGTTGAAATAATAATAATTTTTCAATAAAGGAAATTTCCTACTTAATCGTTCCCAATAATTTCCATGTTGTTCACCAATTGATAACAAGGTTGATTCATGTGGACCCAATTGTTCAGAAGCGCGCATAATACTCGGCGCTAATTCTACACCGATTCCTGCCAGTAGGATTTTTTTTATGAATTCTCTTCTCTTCTTTGGCATTCAATTTAGCACCCTTTGATTATTTAATAATCCACGTCAAATTAAAATTAGGTAGCGCCAATAGCTGACGTCAATTAAAATATTACTTATATCCTTGTAAAACGGAAACACAGCCTTCGTGGAGAATGCCATGCGTTGTTTCGGCGGAAGGAACTGTAATTTCTAGTGTAAACTGCTGGGTAGACTCGACATTGAAATCAAAAATGTTTGTTTCGGCATCTTCACTGTTAAAAACAATAGCCCCATTTTTGTCTAATAAGTTGAAGACAACATCACCTAAAATAGGCTGATAACAGACCATTAATCTGTATGTTTTCCCTTTTTGAAATGTGAGTAATATGTCCACCTTGTCTCCTTCTAAAAGAGTCACGTTATTTAATTGCCCACTAAATGCAAAGCCATCTTGTTGCAGCGTTGGCAAACATTTACGTTTTGCAAAATACCTGCATTGTGTTTGCGCAAGATTAGCATACAAGAGCATAAAACAAGCGAGACTCAATACCATCCAACGTGAGCTATGTGTTTTAAATTTCTTCATTCCACAATTTCTGTTCTTATCGTATGCACTTTAGACATAATTTCTTCTAGCACTTCAGTAGATATTTTCCTATCAATTTTCACGCCAATTGTGGGAACTCCATCTGTACTTTCAGACGCTCCCGGAGATTCTGTAATTTCTATTTTAGCAAATGAGCTTTGCAGGTCTTCGAGGCTTTCTAGTAATTCTTTTATGGTTGTACTGCTTGAACTGTATAGTTTAGCAAGACGAATAACGTTGTCAAGTGCGATGGATTGGTCGACTATGGAACCGATCATTTTTTCATTGTTAGCGTTAAGTTTTGCTTGGCCACAAGCGATATTTAAACCTTCTACCCAACCTCCAATAACAATTAATGCTGCTAACTCTGGTCTGTCATCTTCTTCAAGTTTTGATTCTATTTCCCAAAAAGTACTTGTAATGATTGCTTGAACAGAATCAGCATTGTCTCGATTATCATTTAGCCGATCAATAACCGTTTGGTTAAAAATACTTTCTAAGCCCAATTCTTCTCCTAAGCTTCTAGTGCATGCCAGAAGCATCATAACATCAGCAGTTTTATTAAAAGCGGAACAGTAATTTACATCGGCTCCGTATACCCCCATATTTAACGCTCTTTCTGCTTTTGACGTATAGTCGTCCAGTTTTTGAGGATTATTAGTCAATTGCACATCAAAAACGGCACCGGCCTCCTCAATAATCTCAATAGTTACCGTAGGGGATGGAATTGAATAGAAAATATTTTCTATTGAAGCTACTTTTTGTTTTAGTAAATCTTCCGTTCCTATAGTTACGTTTTGTTCACCATTAATCTGATCAACACCTTCAGCATTTTCGTTGTCTTCACAACTCAATAACGCTAATGAAAAGAATAAGAAAAAATGTTTTTTCATGTTAAACTACTTTGCGTCTTTATCAAATATAAGATAAAATCAATGTGCTTCAAGCCAATTATTGCCAGTGTCCATCTCAACCGTTAACGGAACCTCAAATGGGACCGCATTTTCCATGTGGTTTTTTACCAGTTCTTGCAATCGGTCGAGCTCTGGTTTATATACATCAAAAACAAGTTCGTCATGAACTTGTAGGATCATTTTAGATTTAAATTTTTCTTTTTCCAAGGCAGCGTCAATGTTGATCATCGCTATTTTGATGATGTCGGCAGCGGAGCCTTGAATAGGTGCATTTATTGCATTCCTTTCAGCAAAACCTCTTACAATGGCATTTCCTGAATTAATGTCTTTTAAATACCTTTTCCTATTCATAATAGTCTGGACATAACCGTGCTTTCGAGCGTATTCCATGCTGTTTTCCATATAGCTTTTAACACCAGGATACGTTTCGAAATAACTTTCAATAATAGTCTTAGCTTCCTTTCTGGGAATATTTAAACGTTGCGAAAGACCAAAAGCACTAATGCCGTAAATAATACCAAAATTAACCATCTTTGCCTTTGATCTTTGATCTCTAGTAACCTCATCTAGAGGCACATTAAAAACCTTAGCTGCTGTTGCCGAATGAATGTCGGTTCCAGAATTAAAAGCACTAATCATGTCTTTATCACCACTTAATGCAGCGATAATGCGTAACTCAATTTGCGAATAATCTGCAGCAAGTAAAATATGGTCATTATTCTTAGGAATAAATGCTTTTCTAATTTCTCTGCCTTTTTCAGTACGTATAGGAATGTTTTGGAGATTGGGATTATTGGAGCTTAGTCTGCCAGTTGCGGCTACCGTCTGCATGTAATTGGTATGAATTCGGCCTGTATTAGGATTAACCAGTTCTGGTAGCGCATTGACATAGGTTGATTTTAATTTTTTTAAGGACCGATAGTCCAAAACAACCTGAATAATTGGGTTCTTTGGAGCAAGTTTTATCAGCGTTTCTTCATTAGTCTGATATTGTCCAGTTTTTGTCTTTTTTGCTTTCTCATCAATCTTCAAATGATCAAATAGGACCTCTCCTAGTTGTTTGGGAGAGTCAATATTAAAATCGACCCCCGCCTCCTTTAAAATGGTCTCTTGCAATACGAGCAAATCTTTTTGTAGCTCTTCGGAAAAATTTGAAAGCACCTGAACATCAAGATTTACCCCTTCTGCCTCCATTTTAGCCAGTACTTTAGATAAAGGAATCTCTATATTGTTGAAGAGCGCTTCATTATTTGTCTCTTTTAATTTGGGCTCAAAAATTTCTTTTAGCTGAAGCGTAATATCTGCATCTTCCGCCCCATAATCAACAAGCTTTTCCGGCTCGATGTCGCCCATACTAAGTTGATTTTTGCCTTTTTTTCCAATAAGAGATTCTATAGAGATTGTTTTATAATGAAGGTAGTTCTCTGCCAAAATATCCATTCCATGCTTCATGTCTGGCTGAAATAAATAATGGGCAATCATGGTGTCAAATAAAGGCCCTGAAATAGTTAAATCATACCGCGCTAGAATGGTAATGTCGTACTTGATATTTTGACCTACTTTTTGAATTTTAGGGTTTTGAAATGGTTCAGAAAATTCCTGAACAATATTGACCGCTGATTCAAAGTCAGGAGGTATCGGAACATAAAACCCCTCTGCTTTATTGACGGAAAAACACAGACCAACGAGGGAAGCCGTGTGTTGATTGAGCCCCGTAGTTTCCGTATCAAAGGAAAAGCAGCGCGCATCATTCAGTGCTTGAATCAGCTCTAACCTTTCTTTAAAGCCTTGTATTAATCTATAATTGGGTTTAACATCTTCTATTGTTTTTAATTCAACAAATACTGGGGCAGCGGATTCTGTGTTTTGAGCAAAAAGATCCATTTGCCCTCCTTCCGTAGCGATTGAATTTGCTGCGGGAGTGCTAATGACAATGTCTTCACCCAAAACTCTTTTGGCAAGTGTTCTGAATTCTAATTCGCTAAATAACTCTAAAATCTGATCTTTGTTGGGTGGTTGAACTTTATAGCTGTTTTCATCAATTTTAACAGGAGCATCTAAAATTATAGTCGCTAGTTTTTTTGACAATAAACCCTGCTCTGCGAAATTGATAACATTTTCTTTCTGTTTGCCCTTTAAATCATCAGCATTAGCAATTAGATTCTCTACACTTCCATACTGTGCGATAAGTTTCTTAGAAGTCTTTTCTCCAATTCCAGGGATTCCAGGAATATTGTCGACCGCATCTCCCCATAACCCTAGAATATCAATGACTTTGATGGGGTCATCAACCTCAAACCTTTCACAGATTTCCGGAATGCCCCACTTTTCTGCGGGCTTTCCTCCACGTCCTGGGCGAAACATGAATGTCTTTTCTGTCACTAACTGGCCAAAGTCTTTGTCTGGTGTCATCATGTATGTGATAAAGCCCAATTTTTCAGCTTGTTTGGCAAGCGTTCCAATTAAATCATCGGCTTCATATCCTTCCAGCATCACCATAGGGATATTAAAAGCAGTAATTAATTTTTTTACATAAGGAATTGCTGTTCTTAAATCTTCAGGCATCTCTTGACGATTCGCCTTATATGCCGCATATTCAAGTTCTCTATTTGTAACTGCAGGCGCATCAAAAACAACGGCAATATGTGTTGGCTTTTCTTTAATAAGAACCTCCATAAGTGTGTTGCAAAACCCTAAAACAGCGGAAGTGTTTAGGCCTTTCGAATTAATACGTGGATTTTTGATAAAAGCAAAGTGGGCTCTATAAATAAGAGCGAATGCATCTAATAAGAATAGTTTTTTTTCTTCGGGCATACTGATTTTTTCTAAGACCCGAATATAAAGATTACAAGTCTTTTATTACACCATTTGCAACAAACCTAAAATCTTTATAAACTTCGATATGGTGGATTAAGCCGTCTTCATCGTAGACATAAAATTCACCCTCCTTAAATTCGCCTTTCTCAAAGAAACCATCGTAAAGTATATCTCCACCTTCAAGAAATATTTTTTGTTTTCCCGGCGGTATAGTTACCGCAGCAATTTTTTCGCCGTTAATTTGTATGTGCGTGCCTGGAGGAATTTTGGGTGCTAATTTTTGAAGCACTACTGGAGTCGGATCGTCAAAAGGTGGATTCACTCTTTCGCTTTTCACAGAGTTAGTTACTACGCCATCCTCTCCATATTCAGTTACTTCTTTTACGTCACCATTTTTAAAGTATCTCGTAGCTGTTCCACTGTTTACACCATTTTTTTTAGTCCAAACTAATTCTGGTGTTCCATTGTCATGGTAGTATGCTTGAGGCCCTTCAGATAGCCCTTTATCGTTGTAATTTTTTTCCATCAGAACCTGACCATCAATATTCTTACGAACGTGTTTTCCGACTAATCGTTGACCACTTTGATTTCCTTCTTCTTCAACGGCGCCTTCTTTATCATGATAAGTGATATATGGCCCATTAGGCCTACCTCCTTGATAAGTAATTTCACTCATCTTATTGCCACTAGTATAATACCTGATCCAAAGACTGTCTTTTCTGCCTTGCAAATAGACTCCTGTCTCGTAAATATCATCGGGTTGATATCCTTTTTTATTCTTATCCTTTCCAAAAATTACCCAGGTGCCCGTTTTTTTACCTGTTTCATCCATTAAATTAACCTCAGCGCCTTCGAACATTGTTTGACCTTGTCCCGTTCCAATAAAAGCAATCATAGCGAGTATGAAAAAACAGAGTTTTATACTTGGAAAAGCTGGAATATTTAGTGAAAATGAACGCAAGAATTAAAGATTAATTTTAAATAGGTATGTTCAGTTATTTTAGTTTTAAATTCTTTACGAGGAATTGTCCCAAAAGGTACAAAAATTTCATAAATGAAGTTTAAAGACCTTGATAAATTATTTCCATACAAGTAGAGCCAACAGCGACCATTGTATTTTTATTGATTATTGAGATGTTGTCCTGGTGTGTGTGGTGAAAAATACCAAAATCACTTTTATTTGGATTGTAATGAATGATGTCCACGGTAGGAATTCCTGCAATTTCATTGATATACTTGTGATCATCTGTTATTCCTCCGATTGCTCGATTAATAAAGTAATTACCAAAGCCCAGCTGGTGGGCTTTGTTCCAAATGGCTTGTACTAAAGGATTGGCATATTTAAGTGAGTAACCTTCTTTGGGAAAGGTGGCAAATTCTCCGCCCACCATATCTAATAAGATTCCAAATTGTGGTTTATATCCTGTAATTGGTGGGTTTTTTGCCCAAAATTGGGACCCAAGACACCAAGAATTGTCCATATCAGAAAGGGCAGTCATACCCATGGACAATTGAGGAGAACCATAATCTTCGGCATCAAAGAAAACAATATCAACACCTAGGCCTGGATCGTTACTTTCAAGGTGTCTAGCAATTTCTAAAAGAACGCCAACTCCACTTGCTCCATCATTGGCACCATCTATTGGTCCAGTAGGGTTCTCCTTGTCTCTATCGGCAATATGTCGCGTATCCCAATGCGCACAAAGCATTATTCTTTTCGTTCTTTCTTTATAAAATTGACCAATAATATTTTGAATATTTAAAACAGCATTTGTATATGCAGTTACTTCACCTTTTTGCACAATAACCTCAGCTCCGAAAGAACCTAGTTTCTTTGCTAAGTATTCAGCACAACTGTCATGAGCAGCAGAATTAGGTACGCGAGGCCCAAATTGTAATTGGTCGAGCACATAACGATATGCCGAGTCTCCAACAAATAATGGAGTTGGTGTTTTTTTTATTTGTGTGTTATCTTTTGAATTAGTAGATGGCAACTCATCTTGTTCGCCCCTGTTGCAAGAAACGAAAATAGCTAACAAAGTAAATGAGATTAGAACTTGACGCATTGATGTGAAAACTGTTTTCTTTTGTAAAGTAAATAGAAAAAGGTTGAACCGTAGCACAACCTTTCACATCTTAATCTAAATTTTCTTAAAATTCTATTATTCCGTCTGCAGCGTATTTGAAATCTTTGAAAATTTCGACTTTCTCAATAATTCCATCTTTATCATAGATGTACAGTTTTCCCTCTTTCATTCTTCCATCCTCAAAAACTCCATCCATCCAAATATCTTTGTTGTCATTGTAGACTTTCCGTTTTCCATCAGGAATCACAACAACTTCAACTTCTTGACCGTCATCATTGATTGTACCACTGATTTTTTCGCTTGTTTTTACATCAACTTCTTCAATGATGTCTACAGGAGGATTGACGCGTTCTAGTTGATTTCGAGAGTTAATAACTCCTCCTTCGCCGTATTCAATAATTTCCTTTATGTCACCATTAGGATACCTCCTTGTGGCAGTTCCTGTTTCGATTCCAGCAAAAGTTGTAAATTCTAGTTCTACAACACCATTTGGCAAAATGTACTTTTGGTCCCCTTCAGACTGTCCTTTCAGGTTGAAGTTTTTTTCTTGAGCCAGTTGCCCATTTGGGTGATATCTCTTGAATCCGCCTGTTAATGTTTTTCCCCGTTGAGTTCCAGTTTCTTCTATTTTTCCCGGATCGTCGTAATAAGTCGAAAAAGTACCTTTTGCTCGGCCATTAACATAGTTTATTTCACTTTGCGTATTCCCACTTGCAAAATACCTTTTCCAAAGACCTACTTTCCTATTAGACTTGTATGAACCTTCTTCATACTTATCTTCTGATTTGTAGTCCGGAAGGTTTCTCATACTCGCAAAAATGACCCACGGTCCTTCTTTTTTGCCTTCAATAGTTTCATTGATTGTGTTGCCTTGATAAATCATTGATTGACCACTTGTATTACAATTGAATGAACACAAGCATATCAAGACTAGGAGATATTTTAAAATGTTTTTCATGTTATGGCGGCAATCGTTATTACAATAAACTTACAATTAAGTCATTGTAATGTTCCCCAAAATACAACAGAAATACATTTTTTGCAACTATTATTGGCAATAAAGTTTAATAATAAAGCGGCAATTATTCGGTTAAGCTCCTAAAAAAGAGATAGATAGCTATTATTTAGGCTTTTTTTGCACGATTCATGACAATTGTAGTTTATTGGTCAAATTGGTTATCATATCTTTTACGATAGCATCCAGATTGAATTTACTTTCCCAATTCCAGTCTGCTTTAGCAACGTCATCGTTAATGCTGGATGGCCAAGATTGGGCAATTAGGTCTCTGAAATCAGGCTTGTAATCAATAGAAAAATCGTTGATTGTTTTAGATATTACATTTGCGATTTGCTCAGGAGTAAAGGAAATTCCACTTAAATTATAGCTAGACCACACCCTCAACTTTTCAGACGGAGCTTCCATTAATTGGACAGTTGCTCTAATTGCATCGTCCATATACATCATGGGAAGTTCTCTGTTTTTGTCAAGAAAACAACTGTAATTCCCTTTTTGTAAAGCCTCATAAAATATTTCTACCGCATAATCTGTAGTTCCTCCGCCTGGTTGTGATTTCCAACTAATTAGTCCTGGGTACCTTAGACTTCTAACATCAACTCCAAACTTATTGTGGTAGTATTCGCACCATCGTTCACCAGCTAACTTAGATATACCATATACGGTATTTGGATCCATGAAGGTGTTTTGGGGTGTGTTTTCCTGAGGAGTGCCAGGACCAAAAACGGCTATTGAACTAGGCCAAAATATTTTCTTTATTAATCCCTCTTTTGCGAGATTAAGCGCATTGAATAGTCCTTGCATATTCAGCTCCCATGCAAATTCGGGTTTTTTTTCTGCAGTAGCAGAAAGTAAGGCTGCCAAAAGATAAATTTCTGTTATGCCATATTTTTCAACTACGGAACGCATCGCTGCAGCGTCCATAACATCAAGAACTTCAGTAGGACCGTTTATGTGCAGGGTTCTTAAGTCTGCACCAATTACATTGTCAGTCCCATGTTTTGATCTTAAATAATCCAGTAATTCTGATCCAATTTGACCTTTTGCACCAACTATTAGAATTCGTTTGTTTTCCATGACAGAATCTCGTTCAATAAAATGTTAAATAAATCTCTATGAATTGAATAATATCAGCTATCGAATAGGGAGAATTATACAGTCATGATGTCTTTTTCTTTACTATCAACAAGATTGTCAATCTTAGCTGAAAACTGATCGGTTAATTTTTGAATATCTGCTTCTGCACTTTTTGCCATGTCCTCAGAAAGACCGTCGTTTTTGAGGTCTTTGATAAAATCGTTTGCTTCTTTTCTGGAATTGCGAATTCCAACTTTGGCATGTTCTCCTTCAGCCTTAGCTCTTTTTGATAATTCTCTTCTTCGTTCTTCAGTCAACATGGGAACATTAATCATTATCAGTTCACCATTGTTTTGAGGATTCAGTCCTAAGTTTGCGTTGGTTATTCCTTTTGCAATTTCGTCTAATAAAGATTTCTCCCACGGTTGCACAGAAATAGTTCTTGCATCTAATGTATTTATATTAGCAACTTGACTAAGTGGAGTTAGTGCCCCATAATAATCAACTTGAACACTATCCAGCATTACCGGCGATGCTTTTCCAGCTCTTATTTTAGTAAGTTCGCTCGCAAGGTGTTGAATAGAATTTTCCATTGAGTCAGAAGCTTCCTCTAAAGCCATATTTATCTCTTCAGTCATAAATTGGGTTTATTGTGTTTACCTAAGTTGCCAATTTCTCAAATATACAGTTTTGATTGTTATGCCTCAACCAATGTTCCTACTTCAGCGCCTTGAACAAGATTTAATAAATTTCCAGAAGTATTCATATCAAAGACAATGATAGGCAAATTATTCTCTTTGCATAGCGTAAACGCAGTAAGATCCATCACGCTTAGTCCCATATTATATACCTGGTCAAATGAAATATTGCTGTATTTAGTAGCTTTAGGGTCTTTTTCAGGATCCGCTGTATAAATCCCATCGACACGTGTGCCTTTTAGAATTACATTGGCTTCAATTTCAATTGCTCTTAACGAAGCTGCCGAGTCTGTAGTAAAGAAAGGGTTCCCAGTACCTGCTCCAAATATTACAATTCTACCACGTTCTAAATGCCTTACCGCTTTTCTTCTAATAAACGGTTCTGCTATTTCTTTCATTTCAATAGCTGATTGAAGTCTTGTTTGCAGGCCAAGGGATTCAAGGGCAGCTTGAAGTGCCATGCTGTTAATCATAGTTGCAAGCATTCCCATATAATCTCCTTGTGTTCTTTCCATGCCGCCTTCTGATGCCTGAACTCCGCGAAAAATATTACCGCCACCTACTACGATCGCGATTTCCACTCCAATTTCCGAAACACTTTTTATTTCTTCGGCATACTGCATTAATCGGTCATTGTCAATGCCAAACCCTTTATTGCCCATTAGGGCTTCACCACTTAGTTTTAGTAGAACTCTTTTGTATTTCATGTGCCGAAAATAATTTCCTAAATGTAAGGATAAAAAAAAAGAGAGCTTAGCTCTCTTTTAAACATTTTTTATATCGAAAGGGATAACCTTTTGAAATCGGTGACGGTTAGTTCCCCATCGGTTTCCTGTAGAAATTGCTTTACAGATTTTTTATTGTCTCTTACAAAAGCCTGATTCAGTAATGTTGACTCTTTATAAAACTTATTTAATCTGCCGTGAGCTATTTTTTCTGCTAACTCAGCCGGCTTACCTTCTTGGATTGCTAACTCTTTGCCAATTTCCAATTCTTTTTCAATAACATCGGCAGGAACTGAAGCTTCATCAACAGAAATAGGAGCCATAGCTGCCACTTGCATGGCTACTTGCCTTCCTGCCTCTTGCGCTTCTTTTGTAAACCCTACTAAAGTTGCAATTTGGTTGCCAGGATGATTATAGGCAACAACATTAGCAGCTTCAATTGATTGACAAGCACTAATATCTATTTTTTCACCAATCACACCGGTTTGCTCTGTTATTTTATCTGCAACACTTAGCCCATTTCCATCGTATGATTTAGACTTAAGTTCATCTACAGAATTGGCATTATTGGCAATAGCAATGTCTGCGAGTTTATTAGCAAATTGCCCGAAGTCTTCATTTTTTGCAACAAAATCAGTTTCACAATTTAGGCACAACAAAACGCCTAATTTTCCATCAGCGGTTGTTTTGGCAATGACTAATCCTTCAGAAGCTTCTCTGTCGCCTCTTTTAGCAGCCACTTTCTGACCCTTTTTTCTGAGTAAATCTACTGCGACTTCCATATCGCCATTTGCTTCAACAAGGGCATTTTTGCAGTCCATCATTCCTGCGCCTGTTTTTTTTCTCAATTCGTTTACAAGAGAAGCTGTAATAGTTGACATAATGAATTATTTAAGGTTAAAAACAATAAAAGCCTATTCAGCTTTTGCTGCTATTGGTTTTTCTACTTTCTTTTCAGTTTTAGATTTTGCTGTTTTTCTAACCGCAAGACCTTCTTTTATTGATTCGGTCATATAGCCAACGATTGCTGAAATTGACTTAGTCGCATCATCATTTGCAGGGATGACAAAATCAACATCACGTGGATCCGAATTTGTATCAACCATCGCAAAAATTGGAATGCCTAATTTCTTAGCTTCTTTAACAGCAATGTGCTCTTTTAAAATGTCAACAATGAATACAGCAGCGGGCAGTCTAGTCATATCAGAAATTGAACCTAGTACTTTATCCATCTTATCTCTTTGTCTAGAAAGCATGAGTTGTTCTCTCTTTGAAAGCGTTTTCATGGTTCCGTCTTGCTCCATTTTGTCAATGGAATGCATTTTTCTAATGGTCTTTCTAGTTGTACCGAAATTGGTTAACATTCCGCCAGTCCATCTTTCAGTAACGTAAGGCATGTTAACTTCCTTTATCAAATTTTCAACAATGTCTTTTGCTTGCTTTTTTGTCGCTACAAATAAGACTTTTTTTCCAGAAATTGCAATTTGTTTTAGAGCTGCTGCTGACTCTTCAATTTTGATTATAGACTTGTTCAAGTCAATAACGTGGATTCCTTTTTTCTCATCGAAGATATAAGGAGCCATATTCGGATTCCACTTTCTTTTCAGGTGTCCGAAATGTACACCTGCTTCTAATAAATCATCGAAACTTAATTTTGCCATTGTTGTCTGTTTACATTCCTAGTTTAGGCAGCGACACTGTAATTCTGTTTAGAATAGCGAAGCTTGGATACTAAACAAGAGCCGGCAAAAGGCTCTTCTTCAGAACAATTATTAAAATTATTATCGTTTACTAAATTGAAATTTCTTACGTGCTTTTGGCTGACCTGGCTTTTTCCGTTCAACCATTCTGGGGTCACGGGTCATTAAGCTCTCAGCTTTCAAAAGTGGTTTGTAATCTCCATCAACCTTAACCAAGGCTCTGCAAATTGCTAACCTGATTGCGTCTACCTGGCCGTTGATACCGCCGCCTTTGACATTTATCTTTAAGTCATATTTGCCAGTAGTTTCAGTTAGCTCGAAAGGCCGATTGATTTTGTATTGATGTATAGCGATAGGTACATACTCGTCGATTGTTCTACCGTTTATGGCTATTTTGCCTTTCCCTTCACTAAGGTAAACTCTGGCTACAGAAGTTTTTCTTCTTCCTAATGCGTTAATAGTTGACATATTATCTTATTGTGCTTAAATCTAAAACTTGTGGTTTTTGAGCTTCTTGCTCGTGTTCGGAGCCCGTATAAACTTTCATGTTCCTATAAATGGCTCTGCCCAGTTTATTTTTTGGGAGCATTCCTTTGACTGCTTTTTCAAGAAGTCTTTCCGGATGCTTATTTAACATTTCTTCAGCTGTAGTTACTCGCTGACCTCCTGGGTAACCAGTATGTCTGATGTACTGCTTATCTGACCATTTTTTGCCAGATAGCGTTACTTTTTCAGCATTGATAACTACAACGTAGTCACCACAGTCATCGTGAGGTGTATAATTCACCTTGTGCTTTCCTCTTAAGACAATGGCAATTCTACTTGCTAGTCTTCCTAATGTTTGACCTTCAGCATCAACTACGAACCATTTTTTATCTGCGTTCGCTTTGTTTACTGAAATCGTCTTATAGCTTAATGTATCCACGTTTTAACCTTTTAAAATCTATATAGTTCCCCTAAAATGGGGTGCGAATTTAGCACTATTTTTTTATTCAGCCAAGATATCAACAATGGAAATGTTGAAAATAGTTAAAGAATACTGCGATATAGTCCCAGTTTACCTTAGTTAATGACGTTCAATTCCTTACCCACTTTAATAAAGGCGGCGATAGCTATATCTAAATGTTTCTTTTCGTGCGCAGCAGAAATTTGTGTTCTTATTCTAGCTTCACCTTTGGGAACTACTGGATAAAAGAAACCAATTGCATAGACACCTTCTTCTAGTAGTCGATTGGCAAATTTTTGAGATAACGCCGCGTCGTAAAGCATTATGGGCACAATTGGAGAGTCTCCAGGTTTTGTATCGAAACCAGCAGCGTTTATTTTTTCTTTAAAGTACCGTGTATTTTCTGCTAACTTATCTCTCAATTCAGTTGAAGCACTGATAATTTCAAAAACTTTATTAGCCGCTCCAACGAGAGAAGGAGCTAAAGAATTCGAGAACAAATAGGGCCTGGATTTTTGACGAAGCATTTCAATTATTTCTTTCTTACCTGTAGTGTAGCCACCCATGGCTCCACCTAGTGCTTTTCCAAGAGTACCTGTTATGATGTCAACTCTTCCCATTACATTACAATACTCAGGAGTCCCTCTTCCTGTTGCACCTATAAAACCAGCAGAATGACACTCATCAATCATGACCATTGCGTCATATTTTTCGGCTAAGTCGCAGATCTGATCTAGTAAAGCGATGTCACCATCCATAGAGAAAACACCATCAGTCACAATTAATCTGAATCGTTGCGATTGAGATTCAATTAATTTTTCTTCTAATTCAGCCATATTGCTATGCGCATATCGATAACGAGCTGCTTTACATAACCGCACTCCGTCTATTATCGAAGCATGATTTAATGCATCTGAAATAATAGCATCTTCAGCTCCTAATAGAGGTTCGAAAAGACCACCATTAGCGTCAAATGCGGCAGCATAAAGAATGGTGTCTTCTGTATCGTAAAAAGAGGCGATGTTGTTCTCGAGCTCTTTGTGAATATCTTGCGTTCCACAGATAAACCGTACGGACGACATGCCAAATCCATGTGAGTCAAGGGCGTCCTTCGCTGCCTCAATAACTGCAGGGTGAGAGGACAAGCCCAAGTAGTTGTTTGCACACATAATAATTACGTCATCTCCTGAATTGACGGTTACATCTGCACCTTGAGGGCTAGTAATAATTCTTTCGCTCTTGTAAAGACCAGCATCTTCAATATTGCTTAGTTCTTGCCTTAAAAATTCCTTTATTTTACCGTACATTTTAGTCTGTGTTGATGCACGCGAAGATAATAAAGGAAATTAGTAGAAGTTCAAAAAGACTAAAATAAACGACTTATTTATGATGAAACTTGACTGTTTCATTGAAAGATTCACCACTGATATTTAAAAGATATATTCCTTTTGTTAAGGCTGAAATATCAATTGATTTGATAACAGTTTGTCCAGCAGTTTTGATGGTTGGGGTAACAACCTGACCAACAATGTTGTATACTTTTAATTGAATGCTATTATTCTTTTCGAATACTGCGTTTATCTGAAGCTTGTCATTAGTGACTTGCACGGTAATTTCGGGTGTGGATGGCTCATCAGTTATATCGACTGAAAGATTTTCAAGAACTACAATCGGCAGGCTATGAACAGCGTTGCACCCGTTTAAATTGGTTGCATTTAGTGTGATAAGGTAAGTGCCTTCTTCAGAATAAGTATGTGTTGGGTTCATCACTGAACTTTGCTCCCCATCGCCAAAATCCCAGAAAAAATCTGAGCCATTGGAAATGTTGTTAAAAGTGCATGTCGAACCAGAAGTAATGTACACTGTGTCACTGATTTGCATTGTACCAGTTATGTCGAATTCTGCTGTTACTTCTATGGGTTCCTCTAAACTAATAGAGATTGAATCCAAGCAACCATTACCGTCTTCTATTAAGGCCTCATAAACACCGCTAGGTAGTTGGTCTATTGTTATTCCATATTCTCCATTAGACCAAGATACACTGTAAGGTTTGGTACCTCCGGTAATCGATAATGTGGCTTCACCATCAGTATTTTCGAAACAAGAAGGATGGATCATTTGGGGTGTAGCTAAAATTGCATTAGTGGACTCTAATAGGACAGAATCTATTAATTCGTTTAGGCAAGAGCCTCCGCTGTTAACAATTGTAACGTAATAATGGCCTGCTGAGATTCCGGTAAAGGACGATCTATTATTGATTGTAGTTTCCGATTGAATGAGGTTCAAACTATCATCCAATAGCTCATAAGTCCAAGGGCCATTTCCGTTACCAACAACTTCAATTAAGCCATCATTGGATCGGTGACATGCTTCATTAGTGGAAATAACATCATGTGGCTTTTTCATGTGAAAAAGGAATCGTGGAGCGACAGTAGTATCGTTTATGTAAAACTCATAAGAGGCAACGGATTCTAAGTCAACAATAGAATCAAGAAGTAAATCTTCAAAAACCAGACAGGCACTATTCGGAAATTGTTCAAATCCAGAAAATTCAATCGTATAGTTTCCGGTAATACCAACCACAGTTCTGACGGGTATGGAATAGTCCTTTAGGCTATCCGAAAGTGTGTTTACCGCAAAGTCGATTCCTGAGGATATTGTTGCAATTCCTGGCACGTCTTCATTGGTGCTGTACATTTTGGATGCATCTAAATGGGCGTCAAAGTTTTCAGTTCCTTGTGTGTAAAAACGAATGGCGGCTTCATCAGCCCAACCATTGCCTACAATTTTAAATTTCATCAGGCCTTCATTAATACTTGTGCTTTTGAATTCTGACACTGCAGTTGTTTTACAAGTTTCTCGGACAGTCATTGATGCGCCACTAGCGTTGGTATGAACCCAAATCGCTTGAGATGATGCAATTTCTGGTGTACCGCCGTTGATACTTATGCCACCTAATGTCGTCCATGAAGCGAAAGTTTGTGTGTCCGTATTCCAAATCCAGAATGTGCCGTCAATGTTTGTTTTGTCCCAATTCGGAGAATCAAAATCGATAGCACATGGGTAAGGATTACCAAACATATTCCAACCATCCTCAAAAGGATTACCAAAATTAGAGAATTGTAAATCTTTAGATATTTCACCTTTGTTAATAGGACCAATGTTATTAATGGTAAAGGCTGATGTCAGTGGAATTCCGGTTCCACTCCAGATACGAAACCCTTCACAAGTTCCAATAGGATCAGAAATGTGAGAAGGTGCTTGCCAGCTTAGAGGGTTGTCTTTAGAGCCCCCAAAAGTTTCATCATAGGTTTTGACTGACAGAAACGAGAATGAAGGAAAATCAGAGCCATTAAATCCTGCTGTAATAAAATCATCAGACCAGTCGGCTAAAGTTTGATTACCGACAGCAGATGATTGCAATCTCCACCCGGTTCTTCCACCTTCAACAAAACGCTGCATTTCAACATCACCAACAATGTCTGCGGTGGGCTGGATGGTCATTATGCTTCCTGTTCCCGAAGCATCAGACACCATTACTAAGGAATTGTTGGTATTAAACACACCATTAGTTGGTGTTAATATACCCCGTATATTTTGAGTGCCAGAAAGAACCGTGACACCGTTGATGTTATTGATTTCAACGTTGTTAAAAACAGTCGAATTCATTATATTTTGTGACGAGCTTCCATTGAACAACACGGTGCTTTTTTCTGCTGTAAATGATCCTGTATTGTTCCAATTTCCACCGGTAATTGTGTGCAAACCATCACCAGAAAGCAAGCCTGAGTTGCCATCATAGCCTGTAACAAACTTCACTACTCCATCATTATCCAGTGTGCCATCAACCTGTTCCAGGTTGTTAATGGCAATTTCAGTTGATGCATTGATATGGGCAATACTAGACGCGGATATTGTTAGATCATAGAATGCATCGGGTGCAACATTACTTATATTCTGAATGACATTTCCATTTAGAGTTACGGAGTTCGCACCAGAAGTAAATAGTCCGCCTTTGTTGGTCCAGTTTCCACCGATATTAATTCTGCTTACACCTGTTTGGTTTAACGCACTTCCATCCGCA
>CAJQPO010000032.1 GCA_905480225.1 uncultured Flavobacteriales bacterium
CTGATCAGTGCTTTTCCCGCTGCAACGGTTACATTGCCGCATGAATCCCATTTTGCTGCATTCAATGTTGCGCCACTAAAATCATCAAAAAACTCAAAAGTGTTATTCGCATTATAAGCGGGACTTACACCTGAATTACCATAAAACAAATACAGGTTGGTAAAAATTGGAGCTGGAAATATCGAATCAACATTTATCCAAATTTCAGTACTCGTTGTGTTAAAAGTAATGGGGTCAAACCAAAAAGGTAACTGAGCTCCACCCGCATTGGTTATTCTTAAATCGCTGCCATCAATTTCAGCCTTACTAGCAATAACCAAGTCTTGTGTATTCACAACATACTTTACCTGATGAGCAAGCAAGGTATCGTTGTTGCTATTGGCAATACTTAACTCGCTCCTATACTTCCAACCATTTAAACACGGTTGTGCAAAAGCATTGAACTGCATCAAAAGCAGGAATGCTATTATTACAATTTGATATCTCTTCATCTTGTCCATCGATCTCTTTTATTGAAACATTATAAACTTTACGGTTTTAACAGATTCTCGCACTCTCACCCGAACAATATACATTCCGGCTCGTTCTCGCATTTGATAAACCAGGGTTTCTTCTTGCAGTAAGTTGGTTTTCGTGTTTAATAATTGTCCCATCATATTAAAAATGGATATTTCGGCATTTCCGGGTTCCTTCAGTCTCAGGTATAGATTGAATGCTCCATTATTGGGATTGGGATACAGATTAATGGCCTCGATCTCATTAAACAACTGTAAATTTTCTTCAATTTCAGGATTCGTTTTTACTTGTTCACGAACGTGGATGGTCTTTCTTGCCGTATCAATACATTCCGGATTAGTTACCACTAATTGTGCTTCAAACAGTCCCGTATCACCTGTATAAACGTGAATCGGAGTAGAGTCTGTGTATGGTATTCGTGTACCGTCTGAATGATTCTGAATTTTCCAAAAACTATCGTAAGGTCTTGGATAAGATAAATTAACAAACTTGACAGAATCACCAACAAACACATCGGTTTGTGCCAGAAAAACAGCAAATAAAGACAGGTTTGTAGGAAACAAAGTGACAGAATCAATGGACCTACAGCCAATACTATCGTATACGTCTATCCAAAATATACCCGTGTCCGACACTACAATATTTTGTGCTATACCAATAATACCTCCCGACCCATTCCATTGATAAGTTCCATTATTAACTCCTGAATAAAGTGTCGTTTCCGAACCAATACACAACGTTTGGTCCTCGCCCAAATCAACTTCAAAAATCGGATTAACCGTAACATCTATGGAATCCTTGCCTTTGCAACCGTTTCCATCGGTTACCTCTACTGCGTAAATACCTGTTGCGGCTACCGTAATGGTTTGCGTAGTTTCAGCATTCGACCAATCGTAATTAGCGCCGACTCCGGCATCAAGGGTAATATTCTCGTAGCTACACAAAACTGTATCTGTTCCATAAGGAATTGTTCCATCGCTAATGGTGATGGAAGGACTCGCATTAACTGTTATAGAAATACCCGCACTATCAGAGCAAGACCCTAATGCTGCTACCCCTGAAAACACCCCTGATGTCGTTACCAGTAATGCACTGTCGAGCTCTGTGGGTAGGATGATTCCATCTTGATACCACGTATATGTCGCACCAGCATTAGTCATGTCTAACAAAACAGAATCGCAAAAAGAATCAGACGGACCGAAATCCACAATAGGTGTAGGATTAAAACTAACGGTAACCGTATCGTATGAAAAGCATCCGTCTGCATTTTCCATAACCACAGAAACTAAAGAGTCTATTGCAGTAGAAGCACTTACATAAATGGTGTCTGCAATTTGACCTGTGCTCCAGGTATATGTTCCTGCAACCCCTCCATCTGATAGTATTTGTTGCAACCCTTGGCATTGGTAAATCGTATCTGAAGCTGCTACATCAATCGGTGTACTTTGGTTTACAGTCATTGTAATTACATCCGTTGTATCACATCCATTTTGATCGGTAACACTCACTGTGTACGTACCTGAAGCCGTTACTTCCAAGAATTGGTCGGTAACAATAGACCCTGGACTTATGGCGCTTCCAGTCCACAAAATTGTTGAACTTGTGGAGTCGTAGCCCGCATCCAAAATAAAGCTGTTGCAAATCGTAGTGTCTACACCAAGATCTACAATAACATTGGCATTTAAGAATACATCAATGTCATCTTGTCCAATACAATTGGCAGGTGCCGATGACGTTATCGTGATGCTATAATTCCCATCAAAATCAGCGATAATGGAATCGTTTGTAGAGCCATTAGACCATAAGACCGTTCCTGTAAAAGAGGGTGATATAAACAAGATCGCCGAATCACCACAAGTTGTGCCAGATGACCCCAAGCCTAAAATGGTTTCAGTAGGATTTGCATATACTTCAACGCTACCTATCACCGTATCTTTACATCCATCAAGAGAAATGGTAACCAATTGCACAGGGTAAGTGCCTGGTGTATTCAAAACCTGGTTTTCATTGGTATTGGTCGAAACACCTCCTCCAGGCAACAACCAGCTATGCGTTAGTGTAGCTGATGAGCCAGGAAAAATATTCGAAGTGTTGAAGTAATCAAAGGATGTACCTTGACAGCCATTATCAACAGTAAATGATGCCGCAGGATTTGGAAAAACCTCAACCGAAAGGCTGCTTGAATCTTTACAACCATTTGCTGAAGTAACTACAAAATCGGTTGTATATGTTCCATAAGCAGGATAGACATAACTTGGATTACTTGTTGTAGCACTGCCGCCATCTCCAAAGGACCAAGAATACGTATCGCCAGGAACAGTAATCGTGGGTGCGAAATCAAATACCGTTCCTTCACAACCATTTGCAACTGCATATACAGGGTTGGGAACATCATCTATTTCAACCAGGATTGTCGTATCATTAACACAACCCTTGTTTGTGGATGCGGTAAGAACAACCGAATAAGTTCCGGAACTAGCAAAAGAGTGATCCGGATCTAGGAGATTAGTTGTAGGAGTTCCATCACCAAAATCCCATTCATAATCCACCATACCGACCGGTGGGGTGGTATTATCAAAGGCAATCAAATCATCTGGACAAGACCCTCCTGTAAAGGTAAAATTAGGTTTCGGATTAGGAAAAATCGAAACCGTTTGATAGGCTGTATCTTTGCAGCCTGATAGAGAAACAATGAGTTCAATGGTAAAAGTTCCTGTATCTGGATAAGCATAGGTTGGATCTTGCGCTCCGCTAGTTGCTCCGCCTCCCAATGTATCAAAATCCCAAACCTGAGAAGCAATTCCTAAATCACTAGATGTATTTTCAAATTCAATGATGCTATCCGCACATCCTCCGGGAACCATAAAATCTGCCGTTGGATAAGGTTTAACAATAACGTTATTTACGTAGGTAAACTCGCATCCTAAGTCTGAAAAAACCGTCAAGGTTACGGTATAGGTATTGGGTTGCGTATAAGTGAAAATTGGATTCTGCAAGGTTGAAGTATCTGTAATTGAACTAATCACTCCAAAGTCCCAATAAAAAGAGTCTATTGACGTCCCCGTTGGAGAAAAATTGAAGGATTCTCCTAAGCAGACTGAGGGTTCCGAAAAACTTACTGTTGGATCTGAAGTAGCGCTAACGACAACGGTATCTTTTGCATCACAACCTCTAGAATCAACAGCCATTACCACATAAGAGCCAACCCCGGTAACTTGTATCGAATCTACATTATATGAAAGTATATTACCCGAAATATCACTCCAAATAATTTCCTTTCCTGACGTACTATCGGCCACCAACCAGGCAGGATTACCTGAACAGATTGGAATCGTATCTTCTTGAATTACAATAGAAGGCGGTGAAAGACAACTCGAATCTGCTAGTGTAAAATAGGTTTTGTACCCAGGAGATAGGTTAAGAATACTGTCTTCGGTGTATTCCAAACGGTCCAAAGATGTATTAGCCGTGCCTCCTTTATCTCTCCATGATACACCATCGTCATCAGAACCATATAAATGCAAGGAGTCTTCATTCAACCCTCCCAAATCATTGGAATCAAAATACCCCATATTCGCAGGATAATCAACCGTTCCAACTGCCGAAGGAATAACTTCGTAAAAACGTTCAATAGAACCATTTGAAACTCCAGTTTGGACTTCGTTCATTCTATTTATTCTGATGCTAGCCCCCCCTCCATCGACAGCTACATCCATGCCCATGCCACCTAAATTTGGATTCGTAAGAGAAATGTTTCTTTCCAGAGAAACAACACCTGGAAACGATCCATAAATTCGGTCCGTATTGGACTCATTGGCGATTGTCCCTGTCGTTTTAAGCATGACTTCGTGTCCATTTAGAAAAACATTACCATCCACTATGATTAGTGAATCCTTCACCCATATGTCGTCTTCCAGTACTATTGTATCGTAAACATTACTCAATTCTAAATCATTAAAATGTATGTTGTCGGTACCAATAATCAATTGAAGTGTATCTCCAAGTAACCTCAGCTTTCCATCCGCAGGATTATCACCAAAGAAATGCTCTGTCCCGCTGTTCACAAGACTATCCGTTAACTGGATTATTCCTTCATTTGTTATTCTATTTTCTGACCCAGAACCTTGAGTCTCCATGCCTCCATTTATGTGCATTAGCGTATTCGGCATAACAAGCATAGAAGACCCTTCATGGGTAACCATAATCTGCGCATGAATGCTTGCCGAAGCAACCCACACCAATGTAATTATCAAATAGAGTCCTTTCATATTTTTATAGTTTCATAAT
>CAJQPO010000033.1 GCA_905480225.1 uncultured Flavobacteriales bacterium
ATTTTTTTTTATCTCGTAGTAAAAATCAAAAATTAATGTTCGCGTATTCGTAATCGTTAACATTTGACCTGGAAGGATCTTGGAAACATTTTTGTAGATACTTCTAGGAGCTGGTATATAGGAATATTGGAGGTAGGTCCCTAACGCTTCGTAATCTAATTCTTGAGAAACAGGAAAAGACATCACTGCTTTCATTTCTGAACCAAACGAAATAAAATCATCGTGAACACCTATTAACAAAGGCTTAATTCCATATCGATCTCTTGCCAAAAAAAATTCATCTAACTGCCTATTGTAAATGCAAAATGCGAAAAACCCATTTAATTTTGATAATACTTCCTTGCCGTAAAAAGCAAAAGCTTCTAAAAGTGTTTCAGTATCAGAATTGGTTTTGAATGCTACACCATTAGCTTGGAGCTCTAACCTTAGTGCTAAGTGATTATATATTTCTCCGTTAAAAACGATAATTAAATTACCATCGCTGGATTGCATAGGTTGGTTAGCTTCGGGACCAGGATCTATAACGCTCAGTCTAGTATGACCTAAGGCCCATGACTTCCCAAAAGTTGTTTCAGAATTATTGGGTCCTCTATGCTTTATAGAATTAGTAGCCAAAGAGATCCTGTTTAGGATTTCTTCAGAGACCACACGCTTACCAATAATTCCTGTAATTCCACACATTGGGCTGAATTTTGCTTAAAGATAAATGTAACAAGTCTTCTGCAAACAAAATATGATTAGTTTTAACTACATGAGATTGATATTTGGATTCTTTGTCCTCACCGCATTGTCAAGCTATGGTCAAGTGCGTCAGAAATATGATAATTCAATTCAGAATTTGGCCGAAAAGATGATGGCTGAATCTGACTTTCGAAATGCATCTATCAGCTTTTACGTTCTTGATATCGATTCTAATAAAGTCATCGCAGATCTTGATGGTGCTAGATCAATGGTTCCTGCCTCAACGATGAAGATAGTCACTACAGCAACAGCATTGGAAGAATTGGGCTCCTATTATAAGTTTAAGACCTATTTGGAGTACGACGGCACAATAGATTCTGCGTCGAAGACTTTGAACGGGAACATCTATATCAAAGGAGGAGGAGACCCCTCTTTAGGTTCTCGATTTTTTTCCAAAAAAATAAATTTGTTCAAAAAGGAGTGGTTTGATGCAATTAGGAAGTTAGGTATTGATTCAATTACTGGGTCGGTAATTGGCGATGCAACCTGGTTTAAAGACGATATGATTCCAACAACATGGATATGGGGAGACATTGGCAATTATTATGGTGCAGGTCCTAGCGGCTTATCTATTTATGATAATACTTTTTACCTTGATTTCACCTCGGGCCCTAAAAGTGGAGATCCTACAGAGATTACTTGTATTCGGCCTTATGTGCCTGGACTGAATGTTGACAATCGAGTCGTTTCAGCCAATATAAGAAATGACCAAGCTTATATATTCGGAGCTCCGTATAATCAAAACCGAATAATTCAAGGTCGCATTCCAAAGAATAAAGAAAATTTTGAGGTTAAAGGTGCCATGCCAGACCCTACGTATCAAGCCGCATGGGAGTTAAGCTGGTTGTTAATCGATTCTGGATTGGTTGTTAATGGTGTTCCTACAACGGTTAGGAGATCGCGCGCTAAAGGTCAAGAATTTGAAGCAAAACGCATTCGGTTTCACGAACACAGATCTCCAAGTTTATCACAAATTATATATTGGACCAATATGTTAAGTATCAATTTATACGCAGAACACTTATTGCGAGCACTGGCGAAAAGGAAATACAAAGACGGCAGTAATTTTAGTGGTACAGTCGCAATAGGCAAGCATTGGGAGGCTAAAGGAATAAATACGATTGGTTTGCATGTAAATGACGGTAGTGGACTTTCTAGGTACAATGCTATTTCTGCTGAACATCTGACTAGAATATTAGCGAGTATGGATTCTAGTAAATATTCAAAATCATTTAAGTCATCGCTGCCAATTGCCGGAAGATCAGGGACGCTTAAAAATATGTGTAAAGGAACTTCAGCGGAAGGAAATCTACGGGCAAAAAGCGGAACAATGAGTAGAGTGAAGAGTTATGCTGGCTATGTAACAACAAAAAGTAAACGCCGATTAGCTTTTTCAGTGATAATAAACAATCACTCGTGCACTGGGCAAGAGCTTAAGAAAAAACTCGAAAGGCTAATGGTGACAATGGCTAGTTACCCGAAATAATCGTCCTCATTTTAAGATACTTCAGGTTCTACATGTGAATGACTTCATCATAAGCTGCAGCTGCAGCTTCCATAATTGCTTCACTCATCGTTGGATGTGGATGTACTGTTTTTACTAATTCCATTCCTGTAGTTTCTAATTTGCGAACAGCGACAATTTCTGCAATCATTTCTGTAACGTTTGCGCCGATCATGTGCCCACCTAAGAGCTCTCCATATTTTGCATCAAAAATCAGTTTGATAAAACCGTCTTTATGGCCGGCTGCGGATGCTTTGCCAGAAGCTGAAAAAGGAAATTTACCAATTTTTATTTCATAACCGGCTTCCTTTGCGGCACTTTCAGTCATTCCAACAGATGCTACTTCAGGGGAGCAATATGTACAACCTGGAATATTCCCATAATCTAATGCAGCAGGCGCGTGTCCTGCAATTTTCTCAACACATATAATACCTTCTGCAGATGCAACATGGGCTAAAGCTGGACCTGGTGTAACATCTCCAATTGCGTAATATCCAGGCATATTGGTTTGATAAAAATCATTTACGAGTATTTTTCCTTGATCAGTTACAATTCCCACATCTTCCAGTCCAATATTTTCAATGTTGGCTTCAATTCCAACTGCAGAAAGGACAATTTCTGCTTCGATTATTTCATTGCCTTTCTTTGTTTTCACTTGCGCTTTGCACATTTTTCCAGTTGTGTCAACTGATTCAACTGAGGCATTTGTCAATATTTTTATTCCTTGCTTTTTAAAAGAACGTTCTAGTTGTTTTGACACGTCTTTATCTTCAACAGGTACAATGTTTGGAAGGTATTCAACAATGGTAACCTCTACACCCATTGCCTTATAAAAGTATGCGAATTCTACTCCAATAGCTCCGGAACCTACTACAAGCATGGATTTAGGCAATTTCGGAAGAACCAAAGCATCTCTGTATCCAATTATTTTTTTGCCATCTTGGGGTAGATTTGGCAATTGCCTCGATCTTGCTCCAGTAGCTACGATGATATTCGTTGCTGATAGCTCGGAAACTTCACCTTTATCATTGGTAACGTCAACTTTTTTTCCAGGTTTAATTTTTCCTGTTCCCATAATGACGTCAATCTTGTTTTTTTTCATCAAGAATTGCACTCCGCCACTCATTCCGTTGGCAACCTCTCGGCTTCTTTTGATCACTGCATTAAAATCTGCAGAAGCTTCTTTGACTTGAATACCATAATCACTAGCATGATTGATGTAGTCAAAAACATTAGCACTTTTTAAAAGTGCTTTCGTAGGTATGCATCCCCAGTTTAAACAGATTCCACCTAAAGACTCTTTTTCTATAATGGCTGTTTTTAAACCTAACTGAGAAGCTCGAATAGCGGTAACATATCCACCTGGTCCACTTCCAACTACTATCAAATCGTAATTCATAATATCCTTATTTAATTGTGGCGAATTTAATAAAACTTTGAATAGAAATAGCTTAAAAATAGCTAAGTTTAACGCCTAAATGACACATTATGAAATACACATTTTCAATGTCGAATCCAAGTTCGCATTTTCTTGAGATTGAATTGGAAATTAGTGAAGTAGATAATAATAAACTTCAAGTGCAGCTACCTGCCTGGAGACCAGGTCGGTACGAGTTAGCAAATTTTTCAAAGAACATTCAGAAAATGGAGGTTAAAGACCAAGATAATCAACCGCTGTCTTTCTTTAAAGTTTCGAAAGATTTATGGGAAATTGATACCTCTTCGGCACGAGAAATAAAAATAAAGTACAATTATTATGCAGCGGAATTAAATGCGGGCTCTACGTGGTTGGATGAGCGCCAATTGTATGTTAATCCTGTCAATTGTTGTCTTTATGTGCCTGATAGAATTGAAGAACAATGTGAGGTTGTATTGAATATGCCTTATTCCTATGAAGTTGCGACAGGTCTATCTGAGCTTGAAAAGTTTTCGTTTATTGCTTCGAATTTTCACGAGTTAGCGGATTCACCATTTATTGCAAGTCCTACCTTGCAACACGAATATTATGAGGTAGGGAACACAAAATTTCACATTTGGTTTCAAGGAGAGATTAAACCGAATTGGTCTAAAATTCAGTTAGATTTTGAACGATTTACAGAGAAACAAATGGCTGCTTTCGGAGAATTTCCTTGTGCTGAATTTCATTTTTTATTTCAGATTACATCATATCCAAGCTATCATGGAGTGGAGCATAGCACTTCCACGGTATGTCAACTAGGACCGAGCTATGACATAATGGGTGCTAAGTACATTGACTTTTTAGGGGTGGCAAGTCATGAGCTTTATCATGCTTGGAATGTAAAAGCGATTCGGCCAAAAGAAATGCTGCCTTATGATTATACGAAAGAAAATTATTCAAAATTGGGTTACGTTTATGAAGGAGTGACTACTTATATGGGCGACAAGTTTCTTTTTTCTTCCAGCGTTATAGATCAACAGCAATATTTTAAAGAGCTGAGCAACTATCTTAATCGACATTATCATAATGGGGGGCGATTTAATTTGTCTGTTTCAGATAGCTCTTTTGACACCTGGTTAGATGGTTATACTCCAGGAATACCAGATAGAAAAACGTCTATTTATGCAGAAGGTTGTCTCTTTTCTTTTATTCTGGATGTTGCATTAAACGTGTCTGAGGCATCTAATGGTGGATTAGATGAGGTAATGCGGAAACTTTATGTAGAACTTGCACTAAATAAGCAAGGTTACTCAAGAGAAGACTATGTGTGTATTTCAAATAGCGTAGCGGGTTGTGAACTTAATTATTTATTTGAAGAACTGATCGATCAGCCAGTGGAATACACAAAGCATCTTAATTGGGCTTTAGAAATGATTGGGTTGGAACTGATTTTTGAAGATGACCAGGCTTGGACAAAGAAACTGGGTTTAAAAGGGGCTTACTTGAATGATTCTTTCGTTGTAAGTGCTGTGGCTCATGGCTCGGATGCAGCAAATTTCAATTTGAATAAGGGAGATGTTGTTAAATCTGTTAATGGATTTAACGTACAAGGAGACTTGGATAAATGGTTGGGATATTTTGGAGAAGAAAAACAAGAACTAGGTATTGTTCGCAACAAGAAGCACGGAGTGGTATTAATAGAACCAACGTTTAAAAATGGGTTTGTAAATTGCAATGTCCAGCAGGTTAAAAATGCTACTCAGCAACAGCAATTGAATTATAATAAATGGCTCAACAAATGAGTAAAAAGATTGACAGTAAGGCAAAAGCTATTTCAAAACCGATTATAATCCTGGCTATACTTAGTGTACTGGGATTTATGTGCAGTGCGGTGTCTGATTTGAGCTATTTTACAGGAATTGAAGCGTTCATTAATGATGCTTTTGAAGAAGGTAATCCCGCGAAAGAGGTCTATGCTAAAAATATTCAATTATGGAAAGATAACGGGGTGAACACATCAATTGATGGATTAAGTCAGATTAAACGAATATTTTTAATTCTAGGGATTTTGAATATTCCAGTTCTATTGGGCGTTGCTTTAATGTTTTTTAGAGTACGTGTAGGATTTGAACTTTATGCAATAAGCCAATTAGCATACATCGTTGTGCCCTTTTATTTTTTTGGTTTCGGTTTTTATTCAAATTTTCGAGTTCTAGGAATCGGAGATCTTTTCATCATGATTTTGTTCATTCTTTTGTGGGGAATCCAAAGAAAAAATTTAGGCAATTCAAGTTCAGCCAAATCTATAAATGTTTGAGGATCCAAAAATACAGTGGTTTAAGCGAATCGTTTTTGGTAGGGCTACGCCTAATAAATTGCTGAAATGGACGTGCCTTTTGCTTTTTTTGTGGAGTGCGTGCCTTTTATTTCTGATGTGCGGTTTAGGACTTTTTGCTTGGTTGTCTCCAGAAGATTCTGTACGATTTGAAGAGTATACCAACTTTCGTGAGCAAGGAATATGGTTTTTCTTTCCTTATGCGGGATGGCATTTGATTAGTCTAATAGCGATTGCTCTAATTTATAGACTAAAGAAAACAGGTTTAATTATGTACACCATCGCATCGGCAGGATGTACGCTGCATCCTTGGTTTATGGGGTCAGATTTCCCAACGACCTCTCTAATTTTCAGCCTAATTTGCGTTGTACTATTCCTGGTGCATATTGGTAGTATGCATTCAAAAAAAGAACAAAGTGCGGTGATAGGAAATGAAGTCTCTGCGCCTAAGGAAGAGCAGCTATAGCAGTTATTTCGACGTTAACGTTTTTTGGTAGAACGCTAACCTCGACACACTCTCTGGCTGGTGCATTATTGGGGAAATATGCACCATAAACACCGTTGATTTTATGAAAATCTTCCATGTCGGAAATGAAAATAGAACATTTCACTACATCATTTAATGTGCAGCCCGCCTCTCTCAAGATGGCATTAATATTTTCCATAACTTGTTTCGTCTCCGCCTCAATCGAAGACGTTACGAGTTCATCTGTTTCCGGATTCAACGCAATTTGGCCACTTAAGTACAGCATACCATTGCATGATACGGCTTGACTGTAAGGCCCAATTGGGCTAGGCGCATTTCGAGTTTCTATTATTGTCTTTTTCATTTCGAAAAGGGCTTTTCGTATTCAAGAATGGGTCAGTGATTGTGCCCGTGAGGACCGTGCGCATGACCGTGCTCAATTTCGTTCTCTTCAGCAGACCTGACTTCTACTACTTCAATTTCAAAATGAAGTGTTTCGCCAGCAAGTGGATGATCTAAATCTAGGGTAACGTCTTCTTCTTCTATTTTTGTTACAATGGCAACAGCAGGACCTTGATTCGTTTCTACTTGCACTTGCATGCCTTCTAACACTTGTTCATTTTCATCTTCAGATCTGAAACCACTTAAAGGAACAATTTGAACCATGGTATCCTGGTATTCGCCATAGCCGTGTTCAGGTGAAATAACGGTGGCAAAAGTATCACCTTGAGATTTGCCTAATAATTCTTCTTCAAGACCTGGTATGATATTGCCATGGCCTTGTAAAATTGAAAGAGGTCCTCTTTCTTCTGTCGATTGATCAATAATGTCACCGTTGTCGTTCTTAAGAACATAGTGCATTGTTACTACTGTGTCTTGTGTAATTTTCATTCGGCAAAAGTAATAAAATCGAGCAATGATTTGCGGGATTATAAATTTTCTCCAAATGCGTTATCGTACCAAGCTCTTTTCCGTTGAATTCTTAAGTCTTTCAGAATAGATGCTTTGACATTTATAGTAAGTGTATAGCTTTTTCTAGATCCGAATGGAATCCAATTAAATTGTCCTTCCCAACAATGCATGTCACGGTATATGGATACGGTGGTATAATTGAAATCTTTTGACTTAAAATCAAAACCGGTGTTGACGCCAATTCTCCATTTTTTAGTTAGTCCAACATCTCCATTTAGACGAATCGTTTGAGATAAAATGGTCGTATCATTGGATGCATTGATATTGGACCTGTTCGAAGTTAAATTGTAAGATACGTTCATTTGCCAAGGAATTGTGAAATCAACATATGCTTCAGAAATAGAAGCTAATTGGTCTTGTTGATCTTGACTTACATTTTCAAGGTTTTTATTGCCTGATGACTGTTTACTTTTTAGCGTGTAGCTCAAAGCAAGATTGGTAGATGTAATTGTTCCAATTTTCTGTTCCGTGTTCCACCTGAATTCGGTATTTCTTGATCCGTCATTATAACTATATGGATCTAGATTTGCCCTAAAATTTAGGTTTAAGGATTTAAAAATTCTGGTTCTACCAGCAAAACTGATATTAGCTAAATTAAAAGAGTCTCGCATAAAGTCATAGGATGAACTCAAGGTGGCATTTTCTATAATTTTCACTTTTTTCTTGGTTCGATCTTCTATTTCAGTGGTGTCATTTTGGGCCCACAATTTCATGTCAAGACTATTAATTAAGGCAAGTGAAACCACTCTGCTTTCTGAATTGCTTGGCTTGCCATATATCCCTAGTTCAAAAGGTGAGTATGATCCGAATTCTCCATTAGTACCAAAGTCTATATCTGTGCTAAAGTTTGGCGTATAAGTGAAGTTAACTGTAGGAGTTAAAACGTGCCGAATTTCGGATTCTCTTCTGCCTCTAAGAAAACCAGCAAAGCCATACATGCCATAGATTTTAGTGTTCAGACTGGTGCTGAAACTGGCTTCATGTGCCCCTCGAGGTTTCGAAATAGTTTCAGTAATGATTGAAGAGTCAGAAGAATTAAACACTTTGCTAATGTATTGCAAGTAATACCTTCCGGTATATCGGGCGGAAGGATTGAAAGTAAATGGGCCAAGCTTAACTGAGGTATTCAAATTCGCATTGTGCCGCATTCCGTTATTCATGCCTTTAGCAAGTTCATCAATGTTGTCCAATGCGAAATTTTTTGCTGAATCGCTAATGTCATTTTTGATATTTATACTTTGACTTAATCCGGTGTTTTGTGTCAAGTTGCGAATCAGTTTACTCTTTGATTTACCAAATTTTTTCAAAGGGTAAATTCTACTTTGATTGATGTTGGCTTCTGGCAAAGTGAGGTTTACGATTTCAGTTAAGGTGTTTTGAGTATGTCTCATATTGATACTCATGGATAAAGGCGAATTTGAAAACGTTTTATTCCACCTTACATTAGAATTAAAAGTGTTTGAAAGGTAATCGGTACTTGAACTATTGAAATTATTAGCAAAATTATTGATAGACCCTAGATTTACATTAGCATTGAATCGAGAGCCAGGATTGGCTTTGGGATCTTGACCATGCGACCATCGAATGAAAAACTCTGATGAGGTAGAAAAGTCTGGAAATTCAGGTTCAGAGATACGTAGCTTAGTGTATTGGAAATTAAAATTCCCGTTGTATTTATAGCGCTTTTTATAACTAGAAATATTTTTTACGCCCCAGCTTCCTCTAGAGTATATGTCACCTAGAACTTGGGTATTGAATTTATCTCCAAAATGATGATAGTATCCAAAACCCTGAAGAAAATACCCTAAAGTAGGAGAATTACCATATGTCGGGATTACAATTCCGTTCGTTCCGCCTTTCTTATTAGGAAAATAGCCAAAAGGAAGTCCCAATGGTGTCGGTATGTCTGCAATCCAAAGGTTCAATGGGCCTGAAATAATTTTATCATCAGGTATTACGACCGCTTTACTAAGTTTGAAGTAAAAATGCGGTTCTTCTAAATCGCAAGTGGTGTATTTCCCTTTTGAAACATGAACATGGTCGTTGGCTTGTTTTTTAACAATTGCAGAGGTCAGATACCCTTCTGCCTGTTCTGTTCTCACATTATAGATGATTCCTTTTTTTGAATCGAAGTTGTACCTGATGCTGTCCATGGTGAATTCGTCACCATTTTCTTGAAATACAGGCTTTCCAATTACTTCACCTAGACTGTCGGTACTAAATTTTGCGATTGCAATTTTTGTGCTGAAATCGAATTCAATATAACTTGCATCTAGCTCTATGTCATCATAGGTCACGTGAGCGTTGCCATACAAATACACCTTTTGTAATGGGATATTGAATCGCATCGAATCCGTTGCATTATAATCAACGGGAACCTTGAAATTTACGTTTACTGTATCCACGCTCTCCTGATCTTGAATTGTGTCTTGAGAAAAGAGACAATTGCTTATTAACAGTGTCACAAGGATAAGTAGAACCCTTTGAGTGTGTCTTTTAACCGTATCACTGTTATTTTTGTTGGTACACTTTGTGTATAGAAGGTTAAAAACCTTAGCATTAGAAGATATGAGACGAATAACAGTCAATGGTGCATTAATCTTGTATGCGAAGAAACGTATTTTTTCCGTTTTTCTTGCGCTTATTTTAGTTTCAGGGACACTTGAGGCCCAAGACAAACTAGGAATATCTACTGTTGTGATTGATGCTGGTCATGGTGGTAAAGATCCTGGAGCAATTGGCGTCACCAAAGTTTATGAGAAGAATGTTGCCTTGTCTGTGGCATTAAAACTAGGTGATTTGATAAAAAAGAATTATCCAAAAACAAAAGTGGTTTATACCCGTTCGACGGATGTTTTTATTGGTCTTGCTGAGCGAGCCAAGAAAGCAAATAGTATAAGCGCAGATCTTTTCATATCAATACACGCGAATGCTGCAGTAAATAAAAAAGCAGCAGGTGCAGAAGTGTGGGTATTAGGACTGCATAAATCTGAAGCAGCATTAGAAATTGCCAAAAAAGAAAATTCGTCTATCTTGATGGAAGACGATCACGGTTCAAAATATCAAGATTTTGACCCTAAAGATCCAGATGCATACATAGGTTTAGCTATGAGACAGAATGCATACCTTGATCAAAGCCTGAATTTGGCCAATGCGGTTCAACGCAGATTTGTCAATGATGCCAATAGGACGGATAGGGGAGTTAAACAAGCTGGATTTATGGTTTTATATCGGACAACGATGCCATCTATTTTAATTGAACTGGGCTTTTTGTCGCATGCTTCTGAAGAAAAATATTTAGCCAGTGCGATTGGACAAACCAAATTAGCTGAGAGTATTTACAAAGGTTTTTCTGAGTATAAAAATATGATTGATGGTGTAAATAATTCGATAAAAAATACCGATTCAAACGAAAATACACCTAAAATAATCCAACCTAGTTTTGAAAAACCAAAAACAGTTTCAACTGTTAATCAGAAAGATAAGGTAATTTTTAAAGTTCAAATTTCAGCGTCTTCGGTGTCAATTAATACGACTCCTGAAAATTTCAAGGGGGTAAAAGAGGTTGAGCAATTTGAGCAAAAAGGAATTTATAAATACACTGTAGGAAACTTTTTTACCTTTGAACAAGCAAAAACGAAACAAACAAGTGTAAGAGAAACAGGATTTGATTCGGCCTTTATCATTGCTTTTTACAATGGGCAGAAGATACCTGTTGCCGAAGGTGTTAAGCTACTTAAAGAAAGTTTAGAGTGAAACGGGAATTTATAATTGGAACAATAGCTATTACTGCAATAGGAGCATTAATTTTTGGTCTTTTTTATTTAAAGGGTGAAAATATTTTGTCGAATAACAGGGTTTTTCATACGACTTACCAGAGTGTGGACGGATTAGTAAACGCAAGTCCTGTTAAAATAAGTGGTTATCAAGTTGGAGTCGTCACAAACATGAAAATGAATCCTGAAGACCCCAGTCTCATTGATGTTTCTTTTATAATTGACGACAGTTCAATTGAGATACCTGCTAATTCAGTGGCAATTTTAGCTTCTGATATTCTAGGAACTAAATCTTTAGACCTTAGATTGGGAGCGGACACGCGAATGTTGGAAAATGGCGATTTCGTTTTGGCTCAGGCACAGACAGACTTAAAAGGTATGGTTGATGAGCAGCTCTTGCCTCTTAAACTAAAAACAGAAGAGTTAATTGCTACCATTGATTCTACTGTCACTACGATAAAAACAATTATTGGAGAAAATACGGGGAACTTAAATGAGAGCTTCATTGGTTTAAGAAATGCTATTGGTTCGTTTGAATCCATGTCAAATCGATTAGACACGTTAATAGCTAAACAATCGTCCAGAGTATCCATAATTTTCGGTAATGTCCAAAGTATTACAGAGAACTTAAAAAAGAGCAATGAAGCTATTACCAATGTCATTGCTAACGCTCAAATAATAACAGACAGCTTAGCAGTTGTGGATTTTGTTGGAACGGTAGAAGGTGCTAAAGAAGCAATATCTCAAGTTAATGTTGTATTAGATGCGATCAATAATGGAGATGGAACATTGAGTCAATTAATAAATGACAGCACCATGTATAACCATATTAATTTGATGTTAAACCAGGCGACAACCCTGGTTGAAAATATTCAAGATCACCCCAATAGATATTTGCAGTTTGCTGTATTCGGCAGTAAAGACAAAGGACTCAAACTAGACTCGAGAAATGAAAGAGCGTTGAGACAATTTGTTAAAAGGGATTCTTTAATGGATAAATGGAAATAAATATGAGTGTAAGTGGAATCAGCTTTGTTATTTTATCGGTGGTTGCGTTGAGCTTATTTGTTTATAATTCTTTAAGGATAAGAAACAACATTAATCTGGGCATAGATGTAGATCGCTCAGATAGTTTCAACTCAAGAATTAAAACAACTGTATTGGTCGCTCTCGGACAAAAGAAGATGTTCAAAAGGCCAATTTCGGCATTGTTGCATTTATTTATCTATGTTGCTTTTGTAATTACGCAGCTTGAATTGATAGAAATATTTGTTGATGGAATTACGGGTTCACACAGGGCATTTCGTGTAAGTTTGGGAGGTCTTTACACCTTAATAATTAACAGTATTGAAATAGTTTCCGTTTTGGCTTTTGTGGCAACATTAATCTTTTTAATAAGAAGAAACTTGTTGAAAATACCTCGGTTTACCATGTCTGAAATGACCGGGTGGCCAAAATTAGATGGCAATCTTATTTTGTATTTCGAAATATTATTGATTTGTTTTATTTTCATGATGAATGGCGGTGATGAAATGTTGCAACTTGAAAACGGTGCAGAGTCATATGGTTTCGTTATTTCAAGTGTAGTTGGTCCATTATTATTCGGCGGTTTAACCCCAGAAGCATTGCACTTAATTGAGCAGATCGGTTGGTGGGGACACATTAGTATGGTTTTTCTGTTTCTCAATTACCTACCCATTTCAAAGCATTTTCACATCTTATTAGCATTTCCCAATGTTTATTATTCTAACTTGAGAAATAAGGGTGAATTAAATAACATGCAATCCGTTAAAAAAGAGGTGTCCATGATGTTTGATCCATCAGCAGATCCTTATGCCACACCAGCTGAACCTGCAAATACGGAAGAGCCTCCTGCTCGATTTGGTGCTAAAGATGTTGTGGATTTAAATTGGGTAAATTTATTGAATGCATATACATGCACGGAATGTGGACGTTGCAGCTCTTCCTGTCCAGCCAATCAAACGGGGAAAAAGCTATCTCCTCGAAAAATCATGATGGACACTCGGGATAGATTAGAAGAAGTGGGTCGAAATTACCGTAAGCACGGGGTAGGGCATGAGGATGGTAAGTCTTTATTAGGTGATTACATTACGGAGGAAGAGGTTTGGGCTTGTACTTCTTGTAACGCATGTGTTGAAGAATGTCCTGTAAATATTGATCCTTTATCTATTATTATTGATTTAAGGAGATACTTGGTCATGGAAGAGTCAAAATCACCAAGCGAATTAACAACCATGTTCACGAATATTGAAAATAATGGAGCTCCTTGGCAGTTTTCGCCAATGGATCGATTCAATTGGGCGGCTGAAGAATAAACGAAAGTGCTATGTCAGAAAGAATAAATGTACCAACGATGCAGGAGTTAATGGCGAAAGGCGAGTCTCCAGATGTATTGTTTTGGGTAGGATGTGCTGGAAGTTTTGACGATCGAGCGAAAAAAATCACAAAGGCTGTAGTCAAAATACTACATAATTGTGGAGTAAAATACGCGGTGCTTGGTACGGAGGAGGCTTGTACTGGGGATCCTGCAAAACGAGCAGGAAACGAGTTCCTTTTTCAAATGCAGGCTTTTCAAAATATTCAGATATTGAATGGATATGAGATTAAGAAAATTGTAACGGGGTGTCCACATTGCTTTAATACTATCAAAAATGAATATCCAGGCTTAGGTGGAGATTATGAAGTCGTTCATCATACTCAGCTTATTCAAGACTTGATTAATGCAGGCAAATTAAAAGTGAAAGAAGGTGGGGCATTTAAAGGGAAGCGTATTACTTTTCACGATCCGTGTTATTTGGGACGGGCAAATGAGGTTTATGAAGCTCCTCGATCTGTCTTAAGTCGATTAGATGCTGAATTAGTTGAAATGAAGCGTTGTAAGTCAAAAGGTTTGTGCTGCGGTGCTGGAGGAGCACAAATGTTTAAAGAAGCGGAACCAGGAAACAAGGAAGTGAATATTGAACGAACAGAAGATGCCTTGGAAACCAAAGCTAACTTTATCGCAACAGGGTGCCCATTTTGCAATACAATGATGACCGATGGAGTAAAGAATTTTAATAAAGAAGAAGAAGTTAAAATAATGGACATTGCAGAAATGATTGCAATGGCTGCAGATTTATAATAATGGAAGTTGATTTCAATTCATTACCCAACCAATCAAAAGTATGGATGTATCAAGCCAATCGGCTTTTAAATGATGATGATAAAAAAGTCATTTATGAACTTGCGGAGGTTTTTCTGAGCCAATGGGAAAGTCATAATATCCCGGTAAATGGGGCAATAGACGCACTGAATAATTGTTTTGTCAGAATTGCCGCCTTTACTGACGAACCCAATATGTGCGGTAGGGCGCAAGATGCACAAGTCAGGTTGGCTAAAGAAATCGAATTAGAATTGGGAATTGAATTAACAAACAGATTGCTTTTAGCTTTTGAAATTGAGGGAGTAACGGAAATCATTCACATGAATGACTTGGCTAATGAAATTAGCCAGGGACGAATAAATGCAAATTCAAATTTTTTCAATAACCTGATTCAATCGAAACAAGATTTTGAGATGTCATGGGTGCTAAAAGCCGGTGATTCTTGGCTTTCCAAATATTTTTAAAAGACCAATAGATACAGGTTTTCTGTGTTCTTGTCACGGGTTGATTCTTTCAAAAAATCAAGATTTAATTTTGTGGTCGAATGATGTTGAATTGGATAAACTTCAGGCTGCAAATTGTCCAGATCTAATTTTTCAAACACTGCTTCTTTTATTAAGAAACTGTGGCCTTCAATTTCTGATTCAACCAATTTTCCTAAAGTTCCACTATAGTGCGTAATTGATTTTGTGTAAAAATCATAACAATGAGGAGAAATGTCTATCACGTGTTGATTTGCTGAAGGAATCCCACGTTCGTTGGTGATAATTGCTGCAATATATTGCCCGTCGTAGTGCGCTAAATTCTGATAAAAATGAACTTTCATAAAGACATTAACAAAACATGCTGAAATCGCAGTTGCCAGGACAATTGCTAAAATGCTTTTGCGTTTTAAATAGGTAGCAATTAAGAGTAGAAATAAAGCCGTTAAACTAAAACCGAAAATTACGGTTACATTGGTAAATGTAAAAGTGCCGATTAAAACTACGCCGACTCCCATTGCGCCAATAACGAATATTTGAATCATACCAATAATACCATTCTGATTTTTATGTGCTAATTGTACTAAGTAATTTCCGGAAATGATGGCAATAAATGGGTAAATAATATAGATGTAATGATCCAGTTTGAATTGGGACATGGATAACGCTATGAAAGGCAGTATAATAGCTCCAAGGGTGTAATATTCGGCTATTTCTTTGGCTCTAATGGCTAATTTTATTTTGTTCCAAAGGGCTAAAAATCCGAGGATGGTCCAAGGTAAAAAAGACCAAATGAATGTCCCAATAAAGAAATGGTATGAAAAAGAGGCATCTTTCCACTCACTCTCACCCGTTAATCTACCAAAACTTTGTTCCCAAAAATAAAAGACTAAACCGCTTATTCCTTGAACTCTTTTGCCACTTGATAATGTTGTGAATTTTTCTGGCTGAGCGTCGTATTGTGTATACAAGCCATAGACCATGGGGCTTATAATAATGGCCACGATACATATTCCCAAAAGCCATTCCCAACGAAAAAAATTTCTCCATTGTTTTCGGATAATAAAATGGGTAGAGAGGGCTAGAATTGGAACCATAAGACCAATTGGGCCTTTGCACAACATGGCCAAGCCAATTCCAATAAACCCTAATATCAGAAACTTAAATTTTTCTCTTTCAAGAAATTCAATAATGCACCATATAGCGAAAACGATTGAACTGATTAATATGGTATCTGTCCTGACATCATGGGAAATAATAGAAATGGCTTCTGTGGTAGAAAAGATGATGGCTCCAGTGTAGCCAGCTGCTTTAGAGTACAATAAACTTCCTAACCTGAAAGTGGCGAAAATACCTAAATAAACAAAGAGTAATGAAGGTAGTCGGTACGACCAATTTTCAATGCCGAAAACGTTAAAAGATAGGGATGATAACCAAAAAAGAAGAGGTGGTTTGTCTAGGTAGTCGTTACCTCTATGCATTACTTCCAGGTAGTTACCGCTCTCTGCCATTTCCATACTTATGGAAGCATATTGGGTAGCATCTATGCCCATTATCGGCAGATTAATACCCGAGATGAAGGTAATGGTGGTCATGGCCATTACTATCCAAAATGCGTATTTAAATCCTAAGTTTTCAATCATCGATACACGTCGTTAAATTTTCTCGGTCTTTTCTGTTCTTCCCAACGAAAATTCTCAAGAATTTTCAATTTTGGATTGATTGAATGCATCGGATACAATGTAGCTTCAGGCTCTTCTCTAAAAGTAATTTCATCTACTTTGTTTTCTATTACTCGTAGTGTCATATTACTACAAACAGCATGATTCATTCCAATGGGTACCTTTCCTTCTTCTCCCACATAATAAACACTTTGAGCGTTTCCAGAGACCTCTAATCTTTTTAGCTTCTGGTTTTCAAAAAAGGCATTCATTTGTCTTCCTTTTACTTGGTTATACCCAAATGTATCTGCTTCAGAAATGAGAAAAGTATTCTCATCTAGTAGCATGGATTCAATGGAATTAGCATTGGTTTTTATACTTATAAAATCTGCAAAAAGTTGGTTTTCTTCGGACCATAGAATAGGCATGTAGAACATATCTATTGTTTCGACTTCTTGATTGAAAATGATAGAATCGGCAACGCCTTGAAAATCAGACTTAAAAAATTTGACTTGATGAAATACGTGAATATTTTGATTTCCTGCGGAATCTTCTACGATCAGGGCAGTATCGCCATGCAGAAATAAGGAGTCATTTTCAAAGATTTGAATTAAGAGAAGACTATCGGTTATTAGTGACTTTTTGAGTTGCTCATTGTGCCATCCGTAGTTTCCTTTAATGATGAAACTATTACTAGTATCCGCTATCTGCATATTATTAAAAACTTCTCCGACACCCGTTTTGCGGTCGTAAAACAAACTATCTCCTGATAGTTTTTGTCCGTCTGAAATTATATATGAGTTCTCTTGCAGAGCAGTCTGATTAATCTTCGTGTCATACCAACCATTTTCTGTATAAATAAGGTTAGAATCGGATTCGATAAACGTGGGACCAGAAAAATAGGCTATTTCGGTTAGTGTGCTGTAGGAAAGTGTATCGCAAGTCATCGTGTATTCTGGATTAAACAATTCAACCGAGTCGCGAAATTCCAGCATTTGACTTTTTGAAAAGTAAAGACCAATTTTACTTGTTAATATATTGGCATTTTGTGTGCTGGTAATTGTCGCGCCATTGGTATACTTTCCGAGGGAATCGTTTAAATCATAAGTCATAGAACTAGTGGTAAGTACTAAATCACGGTCGCTTAGGCGGACATTACCATTCATGATTGCTTCTTTTAAATTCCCACTGTAATGCAGAGAGTCGCCAAACATGGCTATGGAATCACCCTGTAGAATTTTTACTCGACCAAAAGCGTCTAAGCTATTGGAGTCTAGATATAAATAGGTACTATCGCAGAAAAGCCGTACTTCTTGATGCTTTAATTCCACATGCCCAATAAACTTTTGTGCTGTACTGTTCTTTTTTTTAATTAGTTCGTCCGCATTAACAATCTGAATTCGATTGGATCCTGCACCAACTTGTGCATTACAGTAATTACTGAATAATGTTATTAAACACAAGAACGCGATAGCGACGACTACGACGTTTGATAAAAATGTTTTAGGCAATGCCACAGAACAATAATACGAAGACTTCAAAAGAAATATTGTATTAATTCAAAACCTTATCTCTTATAATGGTTTGTTTTCGGTTTGGCCCGACTGAAACAATGGTTATAGGCGTTTCTAATTCAGTTTCTAAAAACGCTATGTAATTATTCAAGTTGGCTGGAATTTCAGAAACATCCGTGAGCCCCGTAAGATCAATCCCTTTCCAACCTGGAATTTCTTTGTATACAGGGGTTAAACTTTCATCTTCAATGTCATAGGGTAAATAATCAATGGTTTCTCCCTGATACGTGTAGTGCGTGCAAACTTTGATGGTGTCAAAAATACTTAATACATCTGCTTTCATCATAGACAACTTGGTTACTCCATTGATCATGATGGCATATTTTAAGGCAGGTAAATCAATCCATCCACAACGTCTAGGTCTTCCTGTTGTTGCACCAAACTCTTGTCCCTCTTGTCTCATTTCTTCACCAGTATCATCGTGAAGTTCCGTAGGAAACGGACCACTACCAACCCTAGTACAATAAGCTTTGAAAATACCTATTACATCGCTGATTCGATTCGGAGCTATTCCAAGACCTGTGCACGTTCCTGCAGTAATTGTATTTGAAGAGGTTACAAAAGGATACGAGCCGAAATCAATATCAAGCATGGTTCCTTGGGCTCCTTCCGCAAGTACTTTTTTTCCAGCTTTAATGGCATTGTTAATATAGTGTTCACTGTCAACGGCCGGAATTTCTTTTAAAGATTCAATGGCGTCGAACCAATCTTTTTCATACTGATCTAAATCGTATTCAAAATCAAATCGAGTAAGCATGCTTTTATGTTTTTCAACAAGAGCATCATAGCGATCTTGGAAGTTAGCGGTATACAAGTCACCGATTCTTAAACCATTCCGTCCTGTTTTGTCCATATACGTTGGACCAATTCCTTTCAAGGTAGAACCTATTTTTTTCTTACCCTTTGCCTGCTCTGACGCAGCATCTAAAATTCGGTGAGTAGGAAGAATAAGATGGGCTTTCTTTGAAACCAGTAACAGACGACTTACATCTATTCCAAATTTCTTAAGACTGTCTATTTCTTTCTTAAATATTACGGGATCAATTACGACGCCATTTCCAATTAGATTCATGGTGTCTTTTCTGAATATGCCAGAAGGAATAGTGTGTAAGACATGTTTAATGTCATTAAATTCTAATGTATGTCCTGCATTTGGACCACCTTGAAAACGTGCAATAACGTCATAGTTTGGAGTGAGAACATCCACCACTTTCCCTTTTCCTTCGTCGCCCCATTGCAGGCCTAATAGAACATCTGTCCCTTTCATATGTTAAGTTTTTCACTGAATAATTTACGAGCAGAACTCTCATCTTCAGAAATTGTAAAAAGTGTATTTAATTTGGTTATTAAAAAAAGTTTAGAAATTTTCTCATTAACGTTACAAATAACAGTATCTCCTCCAGCATTTCTGGATTTGGTAAGAATATTAATTAAAGCGTTCAGCCCAGAACTATTAATGTGGGTGATTTTGGCTAAATTTAATATAAAATTGGCTTTATTATCCAGGGTGTTTTTATCGACTTCTTCCAGAAGATTTATAGCATCTTCTTTGCCCATTATTTTGCCAATTAGTTTAAAAAAGACAATATCGTCTTGTGTTTGGTAATTGAATTCTAAGTTCATTAGTACTGTTAATTCTTATTTTTAGTAGCGTATATATAAAGGGAATGGTGCGAAATATTTATATCAAATAACTCTTCTAGCGTGTCTTTTATTCCTTGAATTCTAGGGTCACAAAATTCGATGACTTCGCCGCTATCTGTACAAATGATATGGTCATGCTGTCTAGACGCATAACTTTTTTCAAAGTACGCGAGATTTGAACCAAATTGGTGCTTTGTAATTAATTTACAGACCAATAGCAAATCCATGGTATTGTAAAGCGTAGCTCGTGAAACTCTGTAATTTTGATTTTTCATTTTCACGTACAATGTCTCCACATCAAAATGACCTTGGTAGCTATATACCTCTTTGAGTATGGCAAATCGCTCCGGTGTTTTTCGATGTCCGTTTTGTTCTAGAAACTGTGCGAAAATTTCTTCAACTTTTTCCTGTACCGTTTCTTCGGTCATAGTCAAGTATTAAGGCTCAAAATTAAGAATTATAAAGGACTGAGCCCCCATCTTACTTACTTTTATTAACAAATAGTCTAATAAATTTATTCACTGTCGATTCTTTCAATAGAATTGATGCCGTCAATCTGTAATAATTTAGTCATTAGATTGTCTAGATGTTCTGTGTCTCTGACATATGCCATTACGCAACCTTCAAAAATTCCGTCATTGGAATCAAATGTAATTGACTTCATATTGACATTTAAATCAGCAGAAATAATTTTGGTAATGTTATTCACTAAACCCATATCATCAATTCCTGTAAAGACCATTCCCGTTAAAAACTCTTCATACTCCTGTCCACGCCATTTTGTGCGTATAATGCGGTAAGCATAATTGGCCATGAGTTGTCGGGCATTCGGGCAGTTGTTTCTGTGAATTTTAATGCCGTCATTGATTGTGATGAATCCAAAAATGGCATCACCAGGTATTGGATTGCAACAGGGAGCAAATTTGTAATCGAAGTTGTCATTTTCACCAATAATTAATTCCTCTGTCTTTTTCTTGAATTTATTAACCAGTGTAGTCAAACTTCCCTTTAAAGAATCCGTTATTGAGCTGTTTTTTAATCGTCCACCTTTAACAATAATCTCCTTTATTCGAGCTAAATTAACTTTGTCTTTAGCAATCTGATAGTACATTTCAGTGTGCTCCTTGAAACCATATAGTTTGATGAGTTCGTTTAGGTTGTCTTCATCGAAGGGTACTTTAAGTGCTTTTAACTTTCTTTCTAAAATTTCTCTTCCGTCTACTGAAGCTACTTTTCGTTCTTCCTTTAAAGAGCCTTTAATTTTGGCTTTCGCTTTTGAAGTAGCAACATAATTCAACCAATCTTCTTTAGGCTTTTGCTTGGCTGAAGTAATGATCTCGACTTGGTCGCCACTTTTTAATTCATGACTAAGAGGCACTAATTTGTGATTTACTTTTGCGCCAATACATTTTGCCCCAACTTGTGTATGAATTTCAAAAGCAAAATCAAGTGCAGTAGCTTTTACAGGCAATCGCCGCAAATCACCATTGGGAGTAAATACAAATATCTCTTCAGCGAATAAGGAGAGTTTGAAATCATCTATGAACTCCATTGCGTCCACATCTCTGTTCTCTAGAATCCCTCTAATTTTATCTACCCAGTTATCCAGAATACTGTCTTTTTCATTGGTTGACTTATATTTCCAGTGAGCAGCTAAACCTTTTTCAGCTACTTCATCCATCCGTTTAGTACGTATTTGAACCTCGACCCATTTACCAGTTGGGCTCATTACAGTTGTATGCAGAGATTCATAACCGTTTTGTTTTGGATGAGAAATCCAATCTCTTAGTCTTTCTGGGTTAGGCTTGTAATTATCCGTAACAATCGAGTAGGCTTTCCAACAGTCAGATTTTTCAGTTTCTAGTGGAGTATCGATAATTATTCTTATCGCGAAAACGTCATAAACTTCTTCGAAATTAATAGACTTTTTCTGCATTTTATTCCATATGGAATAGATTGATTTTTGTCTTCCTTTAATTTGAAATTTAAGTCCTGCTTCTTGAAGTGCTAATCTAACAGGAGAGCTGAATTTTCGAATAAAACGAGTTCTTATGTCTTTTGTTTTATCTAATTTTTTATTGATGTCTACATAAGCATTTGACTCCGTGTATTTAAGGGCAAGATCTTCTAGTTCTGTTTTTATCGCATACAATCCAAGCCTGTGCGCGAGTGGAGCATATAGGAAATGTGTTTCGGAAGCAATTTTGAGTTGCTTATCACTGCGCATAGACTCCAATGTTCGCATGTTGTGAAGACGGTCAGCCAACTTTATTAAGATAACTCTTACATCTTCCGGTAACGTAAGAATCATTTTGCGAAAATTTTCAGCTTGCTGAGATGTGTTCAAATCGAATACGCCAGAAATTTTGGTAAGACCGTTGATTATTTTTCGGCATTGTTCGCCAAACATGTTTTCAATGTCATCAAGTGCAATTTCAGTATCTTCTACTGTATCATGAAGAAGTGCACAAGCGATGGCTTTCGGACCTAGTCCGATTTCTTCTGCACAAATCCTAGCTACTGCAATAGGATGAAAAATATAAGGTTCACCAGATTTTCTGCGCATATCTTTGTGCGCATTTACGGCAACATCAAATGCTTTTCTAATAAACTTGGTGTCTTCCTTTGAACGGTCAACTAGTATTGAACGCAGCAGCCCACGATAAGCATTGAGAATTTCTTTATTTTCTTTTTCTAAATCTATTGCCACTAATCTTAACTCTTGTAATTTAAATATAGAAAAGTCAGCTATACCAGAAGTAGATTAAAGTAAAATTTTACAAAATACGGGCAATAAATAAATGCTAAATGAATAAATACTACTATTTGGTAGGTAAAATTTTTGTACAAACTTCACCAAAACCTACTCTGACACCATCCTTTTCTGCATGACCCCGCATGATGACAGTGTCAAGATCTTGTATAAATTTTCGTTCTGAGCCATCTTCCATAGCAAACGGTTTTGTTCCTTTCCAACTGATTTCCAACATGGAGCCAAATTGACCTTCTTCAGGTCCAGAAATGGTTCCGGATGCTAGTAAGTCACCGGCGTGAATATCACAACCATTGATCGTGTGATGAGCAAGTTGTTGCTGCATGTTCCAATACATGTGTTTGTAATTTGAATTACAGACAATGGATTCAGTAGAGCCTTCGGGTTGAATGGCTACTTGCAAATTAATATCAATATGATGATCGCCTTCATAATCTAGGTATGGCAAAACTTTAGGGTCTTGCACAGGTCCTGGAACACGGAATGGCTCTAATGCGTCTAGGGTGACAATCCAAGGCGACATAGAAGATGCAAAATTTTTGGCTAGAAATGGTCCAAGTGGAATATACTCCCATTTTTGAATATCCCTAGCAGACCAATCATTGAATAAACACATGCCAAAAATATATTCGTTAGCCTCGGCTGTAGAAATCGAGTCACCTAAAGGCTTTCCTTCTAAAGTGATAAAACCCATTTCCAATTCAAAATCTAACAACTTACACGGTCCAAAAACTGGAGGGGCATCATCCGTCGGTTTTTGCTGTCCTTTTGGGCGATGAACAGGTGTCCCTGAATTAATTACCGAAGATGCGCGGCCATGATAGCCTACTGGAATGTGTTTCCAATTAGGCAATAACGCATTGTTAGGATCTCGAAACATGCAGCCCACATTATAGGCGTGTTGCTCACTTGAATAAAAGTCTGTATAGTCACCAATTTTTATTGGTAAATGCATGCTCGCATTGAGTTGATCGACAAGAATGAGATCAGATTTTTTTTCTGCATCGCTACCTTCAAGAAGAAGGTCTGAAATCTGATTACGTAATTCTCGTAGTAGACTTTTTCCTTTGCCCATCATTTGGTTCAAAGTTGTTGAAGCAAAATCAGATTGATGAAAGCCACTGTCCTTAAGAAGCCCTAGTTTTTCGACAGCCGAAAGGTCGAGAATCTGATTGCCTATTGCAACTCCGACACGTTTTCCACCTAGCCCTTCAGAGAATATACCAAAGGGGAGGTTTTGTATAGAAAAATCTGAATTGTTAGGTACGAATACCCATGATTTTCTTGAAGGGTCGTTAGCTCTGTTCATTGAAATAAATTTTGGCAAATGTAAGTACTAAGTTGAAGCGATGCAGTCTTTTTTTAAATAAATTGCAGAGAATTGAAAGAAGTTCATTTTCCATATGTAAAAGGTCTGATTATGATTTGTTTGTTAACATTTCATTTTACTTGTACGTATTTCTACACTGCGCCAGATACATTCAACTCTGTAAAACTGGAAATCATTTCTGCTCGTTATATTAATCCATTTTTTCATCAGTATTGGGCGTTGTTTGCTCCGAATTTACCGGAATACAACGTTGTAATTGAAGTTTCTGATAAGGAAGGGGTTTGGCGAAATATTTCCCGTGAAGTTTTAGAAAACCATTATGCATTCAGAATTACGGAAAAAGGTAGATTGGCTTTGGCTTTTACAGGAATTGCTAGATCGGCGGCATGGGAATGTGCTGTTGGTAGGGTAAATGAAAATGACCCAGAGAAGTATCAACATATTTTAAAAGATCTCTGTCGGGGCTATTTACGCATGAATTCTACTGATAATTTACGAATTCGATTGACGAAATATGACTTATACTCTGTTAAAGAAGGAGAATTTATTTTTTGAAAAATTCCATTAAAATATTAGCTCACTTTAATACGCCATTTACAGAAGAGCGCAATGTGCTTTTTTTGCGTATTGGTGTGCTGATTTTTTGTCTAATAAATGCCATTCACAATGTCACATTGCTAGAATATTGTTGGGGAGAGTATAAAATGTCACCAACATTATCGTTAGGTAAGTTCTCTTCTAATTTTGTTAATCTTTTAAATGAAGGTGGGGAAGGTTTTGCTATCCTACTTATTATTATTCAGCTACTGTGTTTAGTTGGAGCGATTTTCTTAAAATACAAGAGAATTTTAACTTTTGTGGCTTATTTAGCTTCGGCAAATCTAATTAATTCCACTTATTTGATGAACTCTGGTGGTCATCACGTCATCTTGCTAATCCTATTTTTTCTTTCACTAATTAACGAAGGGCATTCGATAGTTAATTCATGGTCCAATGCAATAAATAAAGCCGCCATGCTTGCTATAAAAATACAGGTTTGCATGATTTATTTTATTTCATTTTTGTACAAAATCATTGGACAGTCATGGCTGGACGGTTCCGCATTGTGGCAGACGCTGATGTTAGATGAATACACACTCCCAATCTTTAAGGAGATATTTGTAAGTAATCACTTTCTATTGACTTTTGGTACTTATTTTGTTCTTGCGTATCAAATTCTATTTCCCATATTAATTTGGGTGAAAAAAGTTAGGAAATGGGTATTATTATGCGGGGTAGGACTTCATTTATTCATAGCATTTGGAATGGGCTTATTTACTTTTGGTATAGCTATGGTTGTAGCTTATTTCGCCTTCTATGTCCCTGAAAATAAAATAAGTTTTAAGTGGTACTATAAGCCATCTACTAGAGCTTAAATAGTGGTCTCGATGACATCAACTCATTCACGCTAGATTTTACTTTTTGAATGATTGTTTCGTTGTTTGGGTTGCATAAAACTTCATTAATCAATTGAACGATTTTGGGAACCTCATTTTCATTTACACCACGAGTAGTAATTGCGGGCGTGCCAACTCGAATTCCTGAAGTAACAAATGGGGATTTATCATCAAAAGGTACCATATTCTTATTGACGGTAATGTCTGCTTTTACCAACGCGTTTTCAGCGTCTTTTCCCGTAATGTTTTTCGATCTTAAGTCAATGAGCATAGAATGATTATCTGTACCTCCTGAAATTACTTTGTATCCCAAATTCACAAACTCATTAGCCATACAACTGGAATTGATAATTACTTGTTTGCAATAGGATCTGTATTCGGGTTGCAAGGCCTCACCAAAAGCAACTGCTTTCGCTGCGATTACATGTTCTAGAGGTCCACCTTGCGTACCAGGAAAAACTCCGGAGTCTAACAAAGAAGACATCAATCTAACAGTACCATTTCTAAGTGTTTTACCCCATGGGTTTTCAAAATCATTCCCCATCATAATCACGCCACCTCTTGGACCTCTCAGTGTTTTGTGTGTAGTCGTTGTTACAATATGACAATGGTTAATTGGGTCATTTAACATTTTGGAGGCAATCAAACCTGCTGGATGCGAAATGTCTGCTAGTAAAAGTGCGCCAATGGAATCAGCAATTTCTCTGAATCGCTCATAGTCCCAATCTCTCGAATAGGCCGATGCACCACAAATAATTATTTTGGGTTTGTGCTTTTTCGCTTTCGCTTCAACATCATTCAGATTTATGACACCAGTCGACTCTTCCACGCCATAGAATGTAGGGTTGTATAATTTTCCTGAAAAATTCACTGCTGATCCATGGGTTAGATGGCCACCATGATTTAAGTCGAACCCTAAAATGGTGTCACCCGGGTTTAAGCAAGCGAGCATCACTGCCGCATTTGCTTGAGCTCCAGAATGTGGTTGGACGTTTGCCCATGTTGCTCCAAAAAGTTCTTTTAAACGGTCTATTGCTAATTGTTCTACCTGGTCCACAATCTCACAACCTCCGTAATACCTCTTGTTGGGCAATCCTTCAGCGTATTTGTTAGTTAAAACAGATCCCATTGATGCCATTACTTGGTCGCTTACAAAATTTTCAGATGCAATGAGCTCAACTCCAGAAATTTGTCTTTTTTTCTCAGCTTGAATAAGCTTAAGTATTTGGTTGTCAATTTCCATATTTTGGCTTAAAAATTAAAGTGTCAAATATAGAATAATTAGATGTAAGTATATTGGATTGGCAATTGTTGTGATAAAATAATGAAAATGGATAGGCGAATACCAATCTAGATCTCAATTAAAAAACTTATATTTGACTGTGTATTTGAACTTCTTTTATCTTATTTTATTAAGTATTCTCTTGCCTGGATATGTACAAGCACAAAGCATACAGTTACAAAAAATCAGTAGTTATTCTACCATTTTCACCTCACTTTCTGGAGGGTTGAATACTTCCTGTTATGATGTGATTAATTTAGTTGACACATCCGGCATAGTGATTTCCGGTTTTCAACAAGTAGATTCGATCTCTACAGTTGGTGGTCAAGAATTAAAATCAGACGCAATTTTTAGAGTATTTCCAAATCCCGTTAAGGATGAATTGCTAATACAGCTCGATTTTGAGGGAACTAACCGATATTTGATTCGAAATGAACTGGGACAAACGTTGATGGAAGGAAAAATAAACAAAAAGGCCAACGTTAATGTTTCTAAATTAAGTTTTGGGATATATATAATTTGTTTTGCTAGTGATGAGAAGGTTTTAGGAACGATTAAATTTATAAAAATCTAATGCAACCACTATTGAAAATAGCAATTGTTTGTTTTGTGGTTTTTATGGCTAATTCTGTCTTTGCACAGAATGAGAAAGTATTTGTTGAAGGAACCTTAGTTGATTTTAAAAGTCAAACGGTTGTTTTTCGGAATACTATATACAATTTCTTTGATCCGACTTCGTATCAAGAAACAGTGAGTGTATCGATTGATGGAACAGGGAAATGGTGGTTGAGTGTTGGTAGCGGTGATTTAACCAGTGCATCTTCGAATGCTACTGTAATGTCTCTTGATTTTTCAACGGATTCTATAGGATTGGTTATTGAAGTAGATACTGGTGGAGGATTTCAGGTTATTGCTGATGCAAATTTTACGTATGTGCCCATGGCTTATTATGCAAAAGTGATAGATCAAAGTATAAATTTTTGGGATCTGCAGGATGTAGACAGTATAGGGCTTTCCTTGCATGATGTTTTGTTATTTGGCCCAGTTAAATGGGAAGTTAACAATTTTACAGTTGGTTATGCGCTTAATGCAAGTGGTTCGAGTTATTCTGATAGCAGCTCTTTAGTATTTTCTTATCTAACTTCATTTCAAGATTCCGTTCTTTCGAGTTTATGGGCTGACACATCAAGTTTTGCCTATTTGTCTAGTTCTTCTGACTACAGCAGTTTGTCAACAAATGCTGATACTTCTGCTTATGCTGTTGCAGATGCTTCATGGAAGCGTGGTGGTAATGCAGTTATCGGTTTAAGTAATTGGATTGGACCAAGTTCAGATAATTCATTCAAAATTAAAACAAATGGAACGTCCAGGATTATTATTGATTCATCTACTATTGCCTTGGGGTCAGTAACTTCTATGGTGCCTAACCTTTATGGAGAAATAGAAGGAGTTAAATTTTCGGGACCAAGGGACTTAGGAACATATCCTTCATATGGAGGTGTTAATCATTTTAGTTTTATTCATGATAAAGCAACAACTAATCTGGGGGGGTGCCATGATTCGTTAATATCCCCTATAAAAATGGGGTACAATAACTTTACCCTTGGATCTAATATCCTTGCGGAGGCTGATTATTCCTTTGCCGTTGGAGAAAATATTAGAATAGAAAACCCACCAAGTCCAATTCTTGGCCATTACAGTTTTGCAATAGGAAAAGATCACGTAGTTGCGGGTCGTTATGGACTCGTTGCCGGACGAGGGTGTGAAATAGGCTACATAAGAAATATTGCTATGGGAGATTCATGCTCAGCTGGACCTGGATATGCTTGTGTTGCTTTGGGAAAAAAATGTAATGCTGATGGAAATTCATCACCTTGTGTTGCAATAGGCGCACACATTGATAATACGGGAAAATATACCAATGCATTTGGGTGGAAAATTAAGCTGAATAAAAGACAAGGTTCTTTTGTGTATGCAGATTATAGTACTCAAGATACGCTGCAAATTTTAGCCGTGACTGATAATTACAATCGTTGGCATGTTAGAGCAGTCGGAGGTGTTGGTATCTATTCGAGTTCGGATTTATCTACTGGTGTATATTTGTTTTCAGGAAGTGGTTCTTGGTCAACTACAAGTTCTAAAGATTCTAAAAATATTTTAAGTGATGAGCTTGTTGTTCTTGATAAGTTGGCACTTTTGGATATTTATAGTTGGAGATACAAAAATCATAAGACGACACATATTGGACCTATGGCACAGGACATGATGTCAATTTTTGGTTATGGAGAAACCAGTAAAATGATTAATTCATTAGATATGGATGGTTTAGTTCTTTCCGGGATTCGTCAATTGGATGAGGAGATCTCAGTGGAAATTGAAAAGTTGAGTAAAGATTTGAATATTCCAACTTCGATTGTGTTGGGTGAATTTGAAATTAAATGAGAAGATTTATTAAGGGTTTTGCGTCGCTGTCGATTTTTCTAGCTTTTGCGCCAATGTTCGCTCAGACAGGCATGAAGTATCAAGCTGTAATCAGAGATGGGGCTGGCAATTTGTTAATTAGTACGGCTATTGATTTTCAAATTTCAATTTATAATGACATGGCTGGAACTGTTGTTTTGTTTCAAGAAGATCATGCTACATCAACTTCGGCTAATGGCGTTATTGACATAGAAATTGGTGCTGGAATTAATACAGGCGTAGGAATTAATGCAGATTTGTTGGCGATAGATTGGTCTTTGCAACGATTTTTAAATGTGAAATATAGTCTATCGAGCGTTGGAGTTTATACGGATCTAGGGACTTCTACTTTTAATGCTGTTCCTTATGCATTTTACGCATTAAAAACCGGTCAAGAATATAACTTAAGTGGCCTTTCAAACGTGGACACTAGTGGAATAGCAATTGGACAAACATTAATTTGGAATGGAAGCAATTGGACGCCGGGTCTGATAGATACAGTGCTTTTCGCGGATTCATCTGATTTTGCAAATTTCAGTGATACAGC